>JBDSAB010000548.1:0-12141 GCA_039922395.1 Caldimonas sp. | reverse complement strand
CGCACGTCGCAGCACCTGCCCAACGACATCCTGCGCGAGCTGCACGGCTTCATCCACATGTTCGAGGACACGCCGGAGTTCGTCGCCCGGCACATCATCAGGGAAGCCCGCAGCTACCTCGACGGCGTGGCACCGCCATTCTTCAAGGCGCTCATCAACTACGCGCAGGACGGCTCGTACTCGTGGCACTGTCCCGGCCATTCGGGCGGGGTCGCCTTCCTGAAGAGCCCCGTCGGCCGGATGTTCCACCAGTTCTTCGGCGAGAACATGCTGCGCGCCGACGTCTGCAACTCGGTCGACGAGCTCGGCCAGCTGCTCGACCACACCGGCCCGATCGCGCAGAGCGAGCGCAACGCGGCGCGCATCTTCAATGCCGACCACTGCTTCTTCGTGACCAACGGCACCAGCACCAGCAACAAGATGGTCTGGCATCACACCGTCGCGCCGGACGACGTCGTCGTGGTGGACCGCAACTGCCACAAGTCGATCCTGCACGCGATCATCATGACCGGCTCGATCCCGGTCTTCCTGCGGCCGACCCGCAACCACTACGGGATCATCGGCCCGATACCGCAAAAGGAGTTTCTGCCGGAGACGATCCGGAAGAAGATCGCCGCCAATCCGCTGTTGGCCGGTGTCGACGCGGCCAAGGTCAGGCCGCGCATCCTCACCCTGACCCAGAGCACCTACGACGGCGTGCTCTACAACACCGAGACCATCAAGCACGCGCTCGACGGCTACATCGACACGATGCATTTCGACGAGGCGTGGCTGCCGCACGCCGCGTTCCACAAGTTCTACGGAACGTTCCATGCGATGGGCAAGAACCGGCCGCGTCCAAAGGAGCAGCTGGTCTTCTCGACCCAGTCGACCCATAAGCTGCTGGCCGGCATCAGCCAGGCGTCACAGGTGCTGGTGCAGGACGCGCAGAACCAGAAGCTGGATCGCCACCTCTTCAACGAGGCTTACCTGATGCACAGCTCGACCAGCCCGCAGTACGCGATCATCGCGTCGTGCGACGTGTCGGCGGCGATGATGGAAGCGCCGGGCGGTCGCGCGCTGGTCGAAGAAAGCATCTCGGAGGCGCTCGATTTCCGGCGGGCGATGCGCAAGGTCGACGGCGAGTACGGCAAGGACTGGTGGTTCAAGGTCTGGGGACCGGACAAGCTCGCGCCAGAAGGCATCGGAACCAGCTCGGACTGGATCCTGAAGGCGAATGCCAAGTGGCACGGCTTCGGCAACCTCGCCGAAGGCTTCAACCTGCTCGACCCGATCAAGAGCACGATCATCACGCCGGGGCTTGACATGTCGGGCAAGTTCGCGCCGACCGGCATACCCGCAGCGATCGTCACGAAGTTTCTCGTCGAGCACGGCGTCGTGGTCGAGAAGACCGGCCTGTACTCGTTCTTCATCATGTTCACGATCGGCATCACGAAGGGCCGCTGGAACACGCTCCTGACCGCGCTGCAGCAGTTCAAGGACGACTACGACCGCAATCAGCCGCTGTGGCGCATCCTCCCCGAGTTCTGCGCGGCGCATCCGCGCTACGAACGGATGGGGCTTCGCGACCTGTCGCAGAGCATCCACGAGATGTATGCGAAGGGCGACGTCGCACGCCTGACGACCGAGATGTACCTGTCGGACCTCCAGCCGGCGATGAAGCCGAGCGATGCGTTTGCGTACATCGCGCACCGCAAGACCGAGCGGGTGCCGATCGACAAGCTCGAAGGCCGCATCACGACCTCGCTGCTGACGCCGTACCCACCGGGTATTCCGCTGCTGATTCCCGGCGAGCGCTTCAACCGCAAGATCGTCGACTACCTGCAATTCACGCGTGCCTTCAACGCGGCGTTCCCCGGCTTCGACACCGACGTGCACGGTCTGGTTGCCACCCAGGAAATGCAGGGCGTGACGGTGGAAGACGGGCGCTACTTCGTCGACTGCGTGCGCGCCGACTGACTGACTACTCGGCCGCGCCGGCCATCGCGTGGCTGAAGCCGCCGTCGACGTACATGATCTCCGACGTCACGCCGGCGGCCAGGTCCGAGAGCAGGAAGGCGGCGGCGTTGCCGACGTCGTCGATCGTCACGTTGCGGCGCAGCGGCGCGTAGGTCTCGACCACATCGAGAATCTTCCCGAATCCCTTGATGCCCGAAGCCGCCAGCGTCTTGATCGGGCCGGCCGAGATGCCGTTGACCCGGACGCCGCGAACGCCGAGGTTGGCGGCGAGGTAGCGGACGCTGGCCTCGAGCGACGCCTTCGCAAGACCCATGGTGTTGTAGTTCGGCACGCTGCGCAGCGCGCCGAGGTACGTCAGCGTCAGCAGCGAGGAGCCCGGCCGCAGGTGCGGCAGCGCAGCCTTCGCCAGCGCCGGAAAGCTGTAGCTCGAGATGTCGTGGGCGATCCGGAACGACTCGCGTGAGAGCCCGTCGAGAAAGTCGCCCGCGATCGACTCGCGCGGCGCGAAGCCGATCGAATGGACGAAGCCGTCGAATTCGGGCCAGGTCTCGCCGAGCTGCGCGAAGGTCCGCTCGATCTGGGTGTCCTCGGCGACGTCGAGGTCGAACAGGAGCTTCGAGTCGAACTCGCCTGCGAAGCCGGCGACCCGTTCCCGGAAACGCTCCCCCTGGTAGCTGAACGCCAGCTCGGCGCCCTCGCGGCGACAAGCCTTCGCCACGCCATATGCGATCGACCGGTTCGAGAGGACGCCGGTGATGAGGAAGCGCTTGCCGGCCAGAAAACCCATGGTGGTCAGTCCTGTTGAAGTGGCGCGGAATTCTGGCACGCAGCGCCTATGAGGCCTTCAATCACCGGCTCGGCTTGCTCGGGAGAGGAGCTCGCGTTACAATCCCTCTTTTCCCAAAAAAGCTCGAATGGGCGGAGTCTTCCGGCCCATTTTTTTTGCTTGAACGTTTTTGCTTGAACGTCTTAGCTTGATCGAGTTACTACAGCACCCATATCCAAAAAGGTTGGACTTCGCGCACATGAGCTGGCAGAGCGCCGTCGAGACGACGGTCACGGGTCTCGGTTATGAGTTGGTCGACGCTGAAAAGGGCGCCGGTGGGCTGTTGCGCGTCTTCATCGATGTTCCGCAAGCGCCGGGAGCCGCCGAGGCACCTCGCGCCGTCACCGTCGACGACTGCGAGCGGGTGACGCGTCAGCTCCAGCATGTGCTCGAGGTCGAGGGTTGTGCCTATGAGCGCCTCGAGGTGTCGTCGCCCGGTCTCGACCGGCCGTTGAAGAAGGCGGCCGACTATGCCCGCTTCGTCGGCGAGCAGGTGGAGGTGACTCTGCGGCTGCCGTTCAAGGGGCGCAAGAAGTACCGCGGTGAGCTGGCGGGGCGAGAGGACGGCTGGCGCCTGCTACTGGAGGCAGGCGGCGGCGCCGACGCCGATCAACGTGCGCTCGATTTCGTGCTCGACGAGGTGCGTGAGGCGAAGCTGGTGCCGGTGGTCGACTTCAAAGGTCGGCGGCCGGCAGCCAAGGCGGCGCCGACCCGGCAAGGTTCGGCAGTCGCGGCCGAAGATGAAGTGGTGGACGGAGGTCGAATTCAATGAACCGCGATTTGCTTGATTTTGTGGACGCCATCGCGCGTGAGAAGAGCGTCGACCTCGAAGTCGTGTTCGCAGCGGTCGAGGCGGCGTTGGCCTCAGCTTCCAAGAAGCTGCATGGCGGCGAAGTCGACATGCGGGTTTCGATCGATCGTGAGAGCGGCGACTACGAGACCTTCCGTCGCTGGCACGTCGTGCCGAACGAGGCCGGCCTGCAACTGCCGGATTCGGAGATCCTTCACTTCGAAGCTGTCGAGCAGATTCCTGACATCGAGGTCGACGACTACATCGAGGAGCAGGTCGAATCGGTGTCGATCGGCCGCATCGGCGCACAGGCCGCCAAGCAGGTCATCCTGCAGAAGATCCGCGACGCCGAGCGCGAGCAACTGCTGACCGATTTCCTCTCGCGCGGCGAGAAGATCTTCGTCGGCACGGTCAAGCGCCTCGACAAGGGCGATGTGATCGTCGAGTCGGGCCGGATCGAAGGGCGCCTGCGCCGCAGCGAAATGATTCCGAAAGAAAACCTCCGCACGGGCGACCGGGTAAGGGCCTACATCGCGGAGGTCGATCCGACCCTGCGTGGTCCGCAGATCCTGCTGTCGCGCAGCGCGCCGGGCTTCATGATGGAGCTGTTCGCGCAGGAAGTGCCGGAGATCGAGCAGGGTCTGCTCGAGATCAAGTCGTGCGCTCGCGACCCGGGTTCGCGCGCGAAGATTGCCGTCGTCTCGCACGACAAGCGGGTCGATCCGATCGGCACCTGCGTCGGGGTGCGCGGGTCACGCGTCAATGCGGTCACCAACGAGCTGGCCGGCGAGCGGGTCGACATCGTTCTGTGGTCCGAGGACCCGGCGCAGTTCGTGATCGGCGCGCTGGCGCCCGCGAACGTCCAGTCGATCGTGGTCGACGAAGAGCGGCATGCGATGGACGTCGTGGTCGACGAGGAAAACCTCGCGATCGCGATCGGCCGCGGCGGGCAGAACGTCCGGCTGGCGTCCGAGATGACCGGCTGGCGCATCAACATCATGACGGCCGAGGAATCGGCATCGAAGCAGGCCGAGGAATCGGACAGCGTCCGCAGGCTCTTCATCGAAAAGCTCGACGTCGACGCCGAGGTGGCCGACATCCTGATCGCCGAGGGCTTCGCGAGCCTCGAGGAAGTGGCCTATGTGCCGATGCAGGAGATGCTCGAGATCGAGAGCTTCGACGAGGACACCGTCAACGAACTGCGGACCCGGGCCAAGGATGCGCTGCTGACGATGGAGATCGCGAAGGAAGAGGGTGTCAACGACGTCTCTCAGGACCTGCGCGACTTCGAGGGTCTGACGCCGGAGCTGATCTCCAAGCTCGATGAGGGTGGCGTGCACACGCGCGACGACCTCGCGGATCTCGCTGTCGACGAGCTGGTCGAGATGACCGGCATCGACGAAGAGAAGGCGAAGACGCTGATCATGAAGGCGCGTGAACACTGGTTCACCGCAGAGGCGACGACTGCCCCCGAGGCGACCGTCACCGAGAGTTAATCGGCCGCAGGTCGGCACGACAGAACGCTTTAAGGGAACGCAACAATGGCCTCGACAACCGTCGCCCAACTCGCCGCGGAGCTCAATCGCTCCGCCGCGGCGCTGCTCGAGCAGCTGCAGTCGGCCGGCGTCAGCAAGGCGTCGACCGACGACGCACTGACCGAGACCGACAAGGCTCGCCTCCTCGACCACCTGCGCACGTCGCACGGCACGGCCGCGTCGAGCGAGCGGAAGAAGATCACGCTGACCCGCAAGTCGACCAGCGAGATCAAGCAGGCCGACTCGAGCGGTCGTGCCCGCACGATCCAGGTCGAGGTCCGCAAGAAGCGCACCTTCGTCAAGCGCGACGATGCAGCGCCGGTCGTCGACGAGGCGGCCGCTGCCGCGGCACATCAGGCCGAGCTGCAGCGACGCGAGGAAGAGGCGCACGCGCAGGCAGAACAGCTGCGTCGCCAGGAAGAAGAACTCGCCGAGCAGCTACGTCAGCGCGAAGCCCGGGAGCAGCAGGAGCGCGCGGCCGCCGAAGCGGCCGAGGCCCGAGCACGTGAGGCGGCGGCCGAGCAGGCCGCGCTTGCGGCCGCCGCCGCAGCGACGGCCAAGCCGGCGAAGGGCAAGGGCGCAAAGGCGGTCGAAGCAGCGGCTCCCGCTGCGGCACCGGCACCTGCGCCGGTGGAGCCGCCGAAGCCGGCGGTGCGGATGATCAAGGCCGCCGTCGTCGAAAACGAAGAGAAGCAGCGCGCGATCGACCTCGCGAAGCGGCGCAAGGCCGCCGAGGACGAGGCCGCCGCCATCCGCGTGATGATGTCGGCGCCGAAGAAGGTGCTGGTCGCGAAGAAACCCGAAGAGCCGAAGCCGGCCGAGGTGACGAAGGACGGCATCAAGGGCACCATCCACAAGAAGGTCGGCGCCCCGGGCACCACGACCGTGGCGAAGCCGGGCGACAAGAAGTCGATCAAGTCGGAGAAGCTGTCGTCGAGCTGGGCCGACGACGCCGCGAAGAAGCGCGCACTCAAGCCGACCGGGCGCGGCCCGGCCGGCCGTGCCGGCGCCGGCTGGCGCGCACCGCGCGCTGGGCGCCGTGGCGAGCGCAACGACGGTGCGCCGTCGACGTTCGTCGCGCCGGCCGAACAGCAGGTGCAGGAAGTGCACGTGCCGGAGACCATCAGCGTCGCCGATCTCGCCCACAAGATGTCGGTGAAGGCATCGGAGGTCATCAAGCAGCTGATGAAGCTGGGCCAGATGGTCACGATCAACCAGCAGCTCGACCAGGAGACGGCGATGATCGTCGTCGAGGAAATGGGGCACACCGCGTTCGCTGCGAAGCTCGATGATCCGGATGCCTTCCTTGAAGAGGAAGTCGAGGCCGATTCGCAGCACGAGATGCTGCCGCGCGCGCCGGTCGTCACGGTGATGGGCCACGTCGACCACGGCAAGACCTCGCTGCTCGACTACATCCGCACCTCGCGCGTGGCAGCGGGCGAGGCCGGCGGCATCACGCAGCACATCGGCGCTTATCACGTCGACACGCCGCGCGGCATGATCACCTTCCTCGACACTCCCGGACACGCCGCGTTCACGGCGATGCGTGCGCGCGGCGCACAGGCGACCGACATCGTGATCCTGGTGGTTGCGGCCGATGACGGCGTGATGCCGCAGACCAAGGAGGCGATCGCTCACGCGAAAGCCGCCAAGGTGCCGATCGTCGTCGCGATGAACAAGATGGACAAGCCCGAGGCCAATGTCGAGCGCCTCAAGTCCGAGCTGGTGGCCGAACAGGTCGTGCCGGAAGACTTCGGCGGCGACTCGCCGTTCGTCCCGGTCTCTGCGAAGACCGGTGCCGGCATCGACGCTCTGCTGGAACAGGTGCTGTTGCAGGCCGAAGTGCTGGAACTGCTGGCCCCGAAGGATGCGATGGCCAAGGGCCTCGTCATCGAGGCCCAGCTCGACAAGGGCCGCGGTCCGGTCGCGACGGTGCTGGTCCAGAGCGGCACGCTGAAGCGTGGCGACGTCGTGTTGGCCGGATCGAGCTTCGGGCGGGTGCGGGCGATGCTCGATGAAAACGGCAAGGCGATCAACGAGGCTGGACCGTCGATCCCGGTCGAGATCCAGGGGTTGACCGAGGTGCCGCAGGCGGGCGACGAGTTCATGGTGCTCGGCGACGAGCGCCGTGCGCGCGAAATCGCGACGTTCCGTCAGGGCAAGTACCGCGATGTGAAGCTGGCCAAGCGCCAGGCCGCAAACCTCGAGAGCATGATGGACCAGATGGGTCAGGGTGCGAAGCAGACCCTGCCGCTGATCATCAAGGCCGACGTCCAGGGCTCGCAGGAAGCGCTCGCGCAGTCCCTGCTGAAACTGTCGACCGACGAGGTCAAGGTGCAGATCGTCCATGCGGCGGTCGGCGGCATTTCGGAGAGCGACATCAACCTCGCGATCGCCTCGAAGGCGGTGATCATCGGCTTCAATGTGCGTGCCGACGCCGGATCGCGCAAGCTCGCCGAGGGCAACGGCGTCGACATCCGCTACTACAACATCATCTACGACGCGGTCGACGAGGTGAAGGCGGCGATGACCGGCATGCTGGCGCCGGAGCAGCGCGAGGAGGTGATCGGTACCGCCGAGATCCGCACCGTGTTCGTGGCGTCGAAGATCGGCACGGTGGCCGGCTCGATGGTCACCGCCGGCCTGGTGCGACGCGGCGCGCGGTTCCGCCTGCTGCGCGAGCAGGTCGTCATCTATACCGGCGAAATCGAGTCGGTACGCCGCATGAAGGACGACGTGCGCGAGGTCGCGGCCGGCTTCGAGTGCGGTATCAAGCTGAAGAACTACAACGACATCGCCGAGGGCGACCAGCTCGAGTTCTTCGAAGTCAAGGAAGTGGCTCGAACCTTGTAGAGCGGACTGGCCTCATCCCCAAACCCCGCCCTCCACAAGACGGCGGGGTTTGTACTTGGGGTCGCCGACAGGAGCAACGACGATGCGACACAAGCGATCCATCCCGAACCGCGGTTTCCGCGTGGCCGATCAGATCCAGCGCGACGTGGCCGAGCTGATTCGCGATCTGAAGGATCCGCGCATCGGCATGGTGACGATCCATGCCGTCGAAGTCACGCCCGACTATGCGCACGCGACCATCTTCTTCTCGGTGCTGATCGGCGACCCGCAGGAGTGCGAAGCGGCGCTGAACGAGGCCGCCGGCTTCATCCGCAATGGCCTCTTCAAGCGCCTGCAGATCCATACGGTGCCGACCTTGCATTTCAAGTTCGACCGCACCACGGAGCGCGCCGCCGAGCTCAACGCACTGATCCAGAAGGCCAACGCCACGCGGGCGCTGGAAGACTGAGCGTGACGGCAAGCCGGCCCTGCATCGAACGCCGTGCCGTCCACGGCGTGTTGCTGCTCGACAAGCCGCTCGGCTTGACGAGCAGCACGGCCGTGCAGCGGGTCAAGCGTCTCTATCGCGCCGAGAAGGCAGGGCACACCGGCACGCTCGATCCGCTCGCAACCGGGCTGTTGCCGATCTGCTTCGGTGCTGCGACCAAGTTCGCGCAGGTCAGCCTGGACGCCGACAAGCGCTATCACGCCACGCTGCGGCTCGGCGTGACGACGACCACCGGCGATGCGGAAGGCACCGTGCTCGAACGGCGAGCGGTCGATGTCGATCGCGAGCAGTTGGCGGACGCCTGTGCGCGCTTCGTCGGTGCCATTGCGCAGTGCCCGCCGATGCATTCGGCACTGAAGCATGAAGGCCGTCCGCTGTATGCGTATGCCCGCGCCGGCGTCGAGATCGAGCGGGCGAGCCGCCCGGTCACGATCCATGCGATCGACATCGTCGACGGGCAGGGCGACTGCTGGACGCTCGACATCCACTGCAGCAAGGGTACGTACGTCCGCACGCTCGCCGAAGACATCGGCGAAGCGCTCGGCTGCGGGGCGCACCTGCAGGCGCTGCACCGGACGGCCAGCGGCGCCTTGACGGTGGCGGCAGCCCACGCTATCGAGGCGCTCGAGGCGCTTGATGAAGCAGCCCGCGATGCCTTGCTGCTAGAACCCGATGCGCTGCTCGCGGAGTGGCCGGTGGTTCGCCTCGAAGGCGACGAAGCGGGTCGCTTTCTCAGTGGCCTGCGCCGCCGTGTCGCCTTGCCCGATGCACCGCACGTGCGGGTCTACGGTCCCGAACCGAAGGCCTTTCTCGGCGGCGGCCACATCGCAGGCGGCGAACTCATTTCCACCCGGCTCCTGAGCCCGATCGAGGCCGGAGCCGTGCAGCTTGCATCCGTCGGCCTGGCGCGTTGACCTTCAGAGAAAAAACGACATGACCCGACAGATCCGCAACATCGCCATCATCGCCCACGTCGACCACGGCAAGACGACGCTGGTCGACCAACTGCTGCGCCAGAGCGGCACCTTCCGAGAGAACGAGAAGGTGGCAGAGCGGGTCATGGATTCGAATGACCTCGAGCGCGAGCGCGGCATCACGATCCTGGCCAAGAACTGCGCGGTCGAGTGGAAGGGCACTCACGTCAACATCGTCGACACCCCCGGCCACGCCGACTTCGGCGGCGAGGTCGAGCGCGTGCTGTCAATGGTCGACAGCGTGCTGCTGCTGGTCGATGCGGTCGAAGGTCCGATGCCACAGACCCGCTTCGTCACGAAGAAGGCGCTCGCGCTGGGCCTGAATCCGATCGTCGTCGTCAACAAGGTCGACCGGCCCGGTGCACGGCCCGACTACGTGATCAACGCGACCTTCGATCTCTTCGACAAGTTGGGCGCGAGCGAGCAGCAACTCGACTTTCCGGTGATCTACGCATCGGGCCTGAACGGCTGGGCGACGCTCGAGGCCGGGCAGGTGGGTACCGACCTGGCGCCGCTGTTCGACGCGATGCTCCAGCACGTGCCGGCGCACGAGGGCAGTCCCGACGATCCGCTACAGCTGCAGATCTGCTCGCTCGACTATTCGAGCTATGTCGGACGCATCGGCATCGGCCGGGTCAACCAGGGCACGCTGAAGCCGATGCAGGAGGTCGCTCTGTACAGCGGTCCCGACAGCACGCCGATTCGGGCGCGCGTCAACCAGGTGCTGAAGTTCGAAGGGCTCGAACGCAAACAGGCGACAGAGGCCGGCCCGGGCGACATCGTGCTGGTGAACGGCATCGAGGGCATCGGCATCGGCGTCACCTTGACGAGCCTCGAGGAGCCGCTGCCGTTGCCAATGCTGACGGTCGACGAACCGACGCTGACGATGAACTTCTGCGTCAACAACTCGCCGCTGGCGGGACGCGAAGGCAAGTTCGTGACGAGCCGGCAGATCCGCGACCGCCTCGATCGCGAGCTGCAGTCGAACGTCGCGCTGAAGGTGCGCGACACCGCGGAGGACGGAGTCTTCGAGGTGATGGGGCGCGGTGAACTGCATCTGACGATCCTGCTCGAGACGATGCGGCGCGAAGGCTATGAGCTCTCGGTGTCGAAGCCGCGCGTCGTCTTCCATGAGAAAGACGGCGAACGGCTCGAACCGATCGAGCTGGTCACGGCCGACGTCGAAGACCAGCATCAGGGCGCCGTGATGCAGGCCCTCGGTGAACGCCGGGCCGAGCTCGTCAACATGGAGCCGGATGGCATGGGCCGGGTGCGACTCGAATATCGGATTCCGGCCCGCGGCCTGATCGGGTTCCAGAACGAGTTCATGAACACGACCCGCGGCACCGGTCTGATCAGCAACATCTTCGACAGCTACGAGGGCTACAAAGGCGAGATCGAAGGGCGCAAGAACGGCGTGCTGATCAGTCAGGACGACGGCGAGGCGGTGACCTATTCGCTCGGCAAGCTCGACGATCGCGGCCGCATGTTCGTGAAGGCCGGCGACCCGTTGTACGAGGGCATGGTGATCGGTATCCACTCGCGCGACAACGACCTTGTCGTCAATGCGGTGCGCGGCAAGCAGCTGACGAACTTCCGGGTGTCGGGAAAGGAGGACGCGATCAAGATCACGCCGCCGATCCAGCTGACGCTTGAGTACGCCGTGGAGTTCATCGCCGATGACGAGTTGGTCGAGATCACGCCCAAATCCATTCGCATCCGCAAACGCCACCTCAAGGAGCACGAGCGCAAAAAGGCGTCGCGCGAGTGAGTCGCATCGGCAACAGGTTGCTGCGTGCGACGCGCTTGCCGGGTCGGCGTGGCTATCATTTCGTGGCAACCCCACATTTCACAGGAGAAGAGTCATGAAGAAGAGCCTCATCGGCCTCGCTGCCGTTCTGGCCATCGCGTCCGCGTCAGCGCAGACCACCCCCGATCAGCGCAAGCCGGTCGAAGCCACCGGTTCCGTCGGGGCCGCCGCATCTTCGGCGGGTCACGCGGTCGCCAGCGGCGCGCGCAAGGCCGGTTCCGCGGTCAAACGCGGTGCGAAAAAGACCGCCGCCGTCGCGCGAAAAGGCACGTCGAAGGCCGGCGATGCGATGCGCAGCACCGGCGGAGCGATCGAACGCAAGGTCAACCCGGCATCGGCGCCGAGCAAGTAAGACCGCTGACGGGCAAGCCCCGTCGATTCAATGCAAAAAGCCTCGAGGTCCCTCGAGGCTTTTTGTTTTTCGGGGCTCAAGGCTAGAGGCTGTCCGCTGGTACTCCGTGACCCGGATCTGTCGATCGCTGGTCAAGTTAACATAATATACATAGTAGCGGGTACAAAAGAGACTTGAATCTCAGATCGTGCTAACCGGATCTACCTGCGCAGACGGCTCCTCCGGCGGTTCAACGACCGAGTCGACGGCCGCATCGAAGGCGCCCATTTCCGTTGTCGCCTGAGGCGCTCGCGGGCCATCGAGGGGCCGGCAGATGCGACTCTTCAGCCGCCCTAGACGCTCCGAGTGCTCGATCGCCGCGAACACGGCCTCCGGCATCATCATCAGTGCGAACGGGTTCGAGGTTAGGTGCGTGTGCGCCATCTGGATTCTCCCAACGAGCTCTTTTGCTGCAAGCAACTTTAGGCACCACGACAGCAAAGCGAAAGTTGGCACAGAGCCATCTGGACTGTCAGGCAGAGTCGTACTCGGCGTGTCAGTGCATCTCAGGCCTGA
>JBDSAB010000547.1:0-5954 GCA_039922395.1 Caldimonas sp. | reverse complement strand
GGCGATGCGATGGCCCATGCCCTGCGCGCCCTCGGCCTGGGCGCTTCTACCCCGAGCGTCGCCATGCGTCGCCCGGCCTGAACCCTTTCCCTCACCGGACCACCCACCAAGGAACTTCCATGCACTCGATGTCTCTGGACCCCGCTCTCGCCACCACCCGTGCCGCGCCCGCGGCCGACGTGTCACCGCGCCTTCTTGGCGCGTTGTTCATCACCGAGGCGGTGCTTGCGTTCGCTCCGGTCGCCGTGCTCGGGCCGGCGATCGGCTGGCCGGCGTCATTGCGGCAGCCGGCGGCGACGCAGCTCACGGCGATCGCCGCGCAGCCCGATGCGTTGGCACTGGGCTACGGCCTGTACCTGCTTTACTCCATCCTGATCGCGCCGGTGATGATTGGGCTGGCGGCCCGAGCGTTGGGCGGATTGGGCCGACCGATCGCGGCCACCGTCGCCGCCTTTGCCGCGCTCTCGGCGCTGGCGCGGTCGATCGGCATCCTGCGCTGGCTGACGGTAATGCCGGCGCTGGCCCAGTCGCACGCCGGCGCTGCCAATGCCGCGGCGCGCGCGCAGATCGAGCTCGCGTTCAGCGCGATCAGCAGCTATGGCGGCGGCATCGGCGAGCTGCTCGGCGTGAGCATCTTCATGGCGTTCTCGCTCGGCTTGCTGTGCGCGCACGCACTGCGCACCGGTGCGCTGCCGCGGTGGCTGGCCGCACTCGGCCTCGTGACGTCGCTCGGGCTGGCCTCTGTCGCGACGCCGAGCTTCGGGCTCGCGCTCACCATGCCAATCGCCGTAGGCGGCACGCTGCTCTCGGTGTGGATGCTGGCGGCGGGCATCTGGCTGCTGCGCTCGCGTTGACGAGGCGCGGAGGAAGGTCGGCGACGGCTGGAGCTTCCACCGAAGTCCCTGCTGTCGCACCCTCCGTCAGAACCTCAGTCGATCGGCTTAGGGCAAAGGTACCGGCGCCTCAGTACGGCGCCTGGAGGCGTTTGCCCTATCGGCTGCCTTATGGCTACGCTTGGCCGCCACCCCGACCGCTGCCAGCCCCAGCAACATCAGCGCATAAGTTTCCGGCTCGGGAATCGCCGCCACGGCAGCAACGCCTGCATCCGTGAAATCGGTGAAGACGCCGTCGACCCCCAGTTGCATGTAGTACGCCATTTCACCGACCGGATCGGTAAAGCCATATCCCCCCGAGTCATTTCGGAAGGTGAAGCTGTGGACCAACAGTCCCGCTTGATGTGCCGCCTCGATGACGCCGGTACTGCCGTCGATGCGACGGTCCCCGATCCCGATACTGCCATCGCCATTTCGATCGACGCCATCAGCCACCGTCTTCACAAGATAAGGCTTCCAAGGTCCGATGCCGTCGGCATACGACTTGACGAACGCCAAGCCTTCGGGGGTCAGCAGGTCCGCGAACGTGCGCGGATCGCCCTTGAGCAGGAAGTCGTAAGGCTGTCGATAGGGGTTGACAAGAGATAGCGAACCGTTGGCTTTGACATCGTCGGCGTCGATCAACTGGACCAGCCGCATCTGGGTCAGACCGTTCAGGTACTGCAGACTGCCGACTTCAAAGGACTGGATGAAGACGGGCGCCTGCGCGACGTTGCCGTACGCCGCATGCAAGGTCACGAGTGCCTTGTCCTCGATGACGTGGGCACCGAACGCTGTTGCATGGAACGACGAGTGCTTGATTTCCGGGTAGATGCCGATCGACCGGCCGAGCAAGGCGCTTTGCGATTGCGCCAGCGCAATGACCTCGCCCAATGTCGGAATCTCGAACTGCCCGTTGTAGCTCTGGTCCCGGCTTGCGACCGGCTGGACCGCCCGCAGTGTCTTGATCTCGGCCAGCGTGAAATCGCTCGCGAAGTAGGCAGTCGTGGCGACCCCGTCAAGGATCCGTGTACTGCGCCGGGACGCGTCGAACTTGCTGGCCACATCGGTCGTGCCGTCGAGCATCGGTTCATGGCGCACGATCAGGTGACCATCCTTGGTCAACACCAGGTCCGGCTCGATGTAGTTGGCGCCCAGTTGGATGGCGAGTGCGTATCCCGCCAGTGTGTGCTCGGGTCGGTAGCCCGAAGCGCCGCGGTGGGCGATCACAATGGGTGCGTTGCCGTCCAGGGTGCTATAGGCTCCGGCCTCGAACGCTGGTAGCGCAAGCGAAAGGGCGGCGATGACCGCTCCGACGGCGCCGCCAATGCGTTGTCGGCTGAGCGGCGGTACTGATTTCTTCATGGAATCCTCCTAGTTTTTCAAGCGGCCACACTCAGGGGTCGAATGGCCGACCGTCGAAGCATGCAATGGTGGCACCACGACGGGCGCCCAAAGAGATCTCTTGGTGCCGGACGGTCTGTGGTGCCGACCATCTTGCAGCCCCCTCACCCTTGCGAGTTGACCTATCGGGCAGCGTTGCCGCTTCGACGGCGTCTGGCGATGAAGCCGACCAACCCAATTCCACCCAACATCAGCGCATACGTCTCGGGCTCAGGAATGGCGGAGATCTGAATCATCCGGTCGACGTCGCTGTCGGCATGCTGCACATTGACGTAGGCCACGTTCGGATTGAACTTGTCGAAGTAGAGCCCGGTCGGCTCCGCGCCCACTGTGGCCATCGACGCCCATCGCCCGATCGACTCAGCAACGCCGTCGCCATCCGCGTCCATGGCGAACCATATGTCGGCCACGCCACCAGGCTGGTCCTCGACGAGATAGATGTTGCCGTTCGCATCGATCGCGAGGTTGTCGGGATTGGTGAATGTGCTACCCACTGCCAGGCCCGTCGCCTGGTCAATCGTCGTGCGGTCAACGAACGTCTTGACCGTCGCATTGATGGAGCCGTCAAGCTGGATGGAAAAGACGTTGTGCGTGTCGGTCGCCGCGAAAAAGAGCTGTTGCTTGCCGTTCGCAAGGGTCTTGATCTCTAGATCTTCAGGCCGGTTGTAACCGGTGCCCTTGATAGGAGCCAGCTGAGACGTTGCCCGGCCATCCAGCTGCCCGCCGCCAATGGTCACCGTGCCCGGCAGCGCCACCCCGTTGACATCGGTCATTGCAATCCAGGTTGCCGCGCCGGTCTCGCCGAATGTCGCCCCGGTCCCGACACGCAACACGAAAGTCTGCCCTGCGGCAAAGAACGCATTCCCACTGGTCGCGAGCGGACTGGCGGATGTGTAGCGGTAGATTGAGCCACCGTTCAACTCGTCGACGAAGTACATGTTGCGCGAGCTATCGAACGCCAGTCCCTCGTGCGAAACACGGGGAATGATTGATCGCTGGACGAATTCGGTCGTAGCCGGCCCGCTCGTCGTGGTCGGATTGGTCACCTCGAAAAGCCGCCCCTTCGTGCTTCCGGTGCCCCACGATTCCTCGGCAGTCAGGTAGCTGCCCCAGGGCGTCCAGCGCGAGGCATCGCCGGAGACGAAGCCCTGGGTTCCTTCCGCGACGATGGTGAGCGACGTCCCGGTCGACAGGTCATAACGCTTGACTCCTGCAGTGCCCGTCTCGTATGGGCTGAACAGGTAGCGGCCGGCATTCGCTCCTGTCTCGTTCGCGGAGATCATGTCCCAGTTGTCGCC
Source organism: Caldimonas sp. (assembly GCA_039922395.1). GTDB lineage: Bacteria > Pseudomonadota > Gammaproteobacteria > Burkholderiales > Burkholderiaceae_C > Schlegelella_A. Next base: position 2,380 of record JBDSAB010000547.1, on the reverse strand, counting down.
ACGCCGGCCTAGGGACGGCGTATTCGCATCGAGTGTCTTCTGCGTGAATGCTGGACTCGACAACTGAAACGGCGTCGCCTCGGGTAGCGATCCGACCGGGACGCTGGAGGGAAGTGCCGTAAACGTTTCGAAGCCGGCCGTGGCGGTCGCGCTGGCGAGAGCCAAGCCGGCAAACACTGCGCATCGATTGGACTGAAACATGGGGTCTCCGGAACGTAAGTTGTGGAAGCCGATGCTCCGCGGTTCCCGTGACACCGCCGTGTCGATGACGTGACAGGACACCCATGAATCTCCCCACGCAAAATTCAATGATGACGACGCAGCAATCAGCTGGCGCCTGGCACGCGGCGCCACGACATCCATGGAGTCGAATAAAAAATCACCACCAGATCGCAGCCGGTTGCGGCTAAAGCCTCGAGGCGGTCGTCCGCTGGCGCTACGGCGCTATGGCGAATTGGGCTGTCGCGCTGGTGATGACGGCAGCGATCGGCCGCCCGCAAAGATCGGCGGCGCAGGTGTTGCGCCTGGCAGCGCAGTCACCTCGACGTGCTGGTTGCCGAGCACTCGGCAACGGAACACGGCAAGCTGCTGCAGGGCGAAGTCGTGCCGTGCTGGCTGCGGGGCGATGAAGAGCCGACGGGTCGATCGAGCGTGACAGACGATCGCGCTCATGGTGCGCATGGCTCTGGAGGCGGCGCGCGGATCGTCTGCCCGCGCGCGAAGGTCTGACGGACGAGCATCGCGGCGCCGCATTGCAGGCAGACGAAGGACGGCCTGGTGCTCACGATCTCGGCGGCGCTCTCCTGAGCTTGTGGTGTAGGCGCGGGCAACGCGTGGAGCAGCTTGCGCATTCGACTCAGGACCGTCTTGCGGCTGCCCTAGGCGAGCAGTCCGTAGTGACGGATGCGATGGAACCCGCTCGGCAGGACATGCAGCAGGAAGCGCCGCATAAACTCGTCGGCGCCGAGCGTCATCGTCTTGTGACGGGTCCTGCCCTTGGCCCGGTAGTCCTTCCAGCGGAAGGCTACGCCCTGCTCGTCCATGGCGACGAGCCGGCTGCTGGCAATCGCAACCCGGTGCGTATAGCGCGACAGGTACGCCAGCACAGCTGCAGGTCCGGTGAACGGGCGCTTCGCATAGACGACCCACTCGCACTGGCGAAGTGGCGCGAGCCGTTGGGCGAAGGCGCCGGCGTCGGCCAGCGCTGCGTGCGCGCCGAAGAACTGCAGGCGTCCGGTGCGATGTGCGAGCGCGAGCTCTTCCAGGAAGCGGCGCCGGAACAGCCGCGACAGCACACGCACCGACAGGAAGAAGTCGGGCTTGCACGCGACCCAGCGCTCGCCGTCCGGCGACATCCCGCCACCGGGAACGATGCCGTGCACGTGCGGGTGATGCGTCAGCGCCGAGCCCCAGGTGTGGAGCACCAGCGTTGCGCCGATGGCAGCACCCAGGTGCTTCGGGTCGCCGGCGATCGTCAGGAGCACCTCGGCGGAGACGTCGAACAGCGGCGCGTAGACCACGGCCTTGTTCTGGTAGGCGATGTCGGCGATCGGCGCCGGCAGCGTGAAGACCACGTGGTAGTAGTCGACCGGCAGCAGGTCGGCCTGGCGCGCCTGCAGCCAGCGTCGTGCGGCGCCGGCCTGGCACTTCGGGCAATGGCGGTTACGGCACGAGTTGTAGGCGATCCGGTCGGTGCCGCAGCCTTCGCAACGCAACACGTGTCCACCCAGCGCCGCGCTGCGGCACTGCTCGATGGCCGACATGACCTTGAGCTGGGCCAGGCTCAGGCGGCCGCGCTGGGCATTGCGCCCGGCGGGCCCGTGGCTGCGGAAGATGTTGGCGACCTCCAGGGCGCAGTACGCCATGAGGAGGACCTAAGCGGGCTGCAGTCTCTCCAGCGGGCTGAACACTTCGCGCAGGATCTCGGTGGCCACGTGCGCGTGGATCGCGGTGGTCTCGAGCTTCTTGTGGCCGAGCATGACCTGGATTACGCGGATGTCGACCTTCTGCTCGAGCAGGTGGGTGGCAAAGCTGTGGCGCAACGTGTGCATCGACACGCGCTTGTCGATCCGCGCGGCTTCGGCGGCGGCGTGGACGGCCGCTTGAGTCTCGCGAACTTCTTACTTCCCTTGAGGTGACGTCCCGGGTGGTAACGGGAACCCCTCGCGGACATGCTCGGCCAGCATGTCGCAAAAGACTTTCGCGTAAGCCGGCAGCGGGCGACGTTTATCGGATACCACCGTCAGGGGCTCTTCCAGCGCCTTGCCTTCGTAGGTCACGCGAAGCACGCGCACCCGGTAGCGGTGGATCCGCAATGCCGAGGGAATGATCGCCACCCCGTGTCCCGCTTCCGCCATCGCGAGCAACGCGTGCGGGGCCC
>JBDSAB010000546.1:0-2602 GCA_039922395.1 Caldimonas sp. | reverse complement strand
TGCAGGGCGCGCTGCCGGCGAGCGTCGTTGTCGAGGTGCTGGCCGACCGCACGACCGGCATCCGCGCCTCGGTCGCGCACGTCGAGATGGAGCTGCTGCTCGCTGTCGTGATGGTCGTGCTGGTGATCTTCGCGTTCCTGCGCAGCCTGCGCGCCACCGTGATCGCGAGCATCGCGGTGCCGATCTCGCTGATCGGCACCTGTGGCGCGATGTACCTGCTCGGCTACAGCATCAACAACCTGAGCCTGATGGCGCTGACGATCGCGACCGGCTTCGTCGTCGACGACGCGATCGTGATGATCGAGAACATCTCTCGGCATCTGGAGATGGCGAAGGCCGATGCCAAGGACGAACGCGCGTCATGGCGCGTCGCGTTCGACGCCGCGATCGAGGGCGCCGCAGAAATCGGCTTCACGATCATCTCGCTGACGGTCTCGCTGATCGCGGTGCTGATCCCGCTGCTCTTCATGGGCGACGTCGTCGGCCGGCTGTTCCGCGAGTTCGCGGTCACGTTGGCGATCACGATCCTGATCTCGGCGGTGGTTTCGCTGACGCTGGTGCCGATGATGTCGGCGCGCTGGCTGAAGGTGCACGCGCCGGACGCACCAGAGGCCGCCGCCGGCCGGCGCGGCTTCGGCGCGCAAGCGCAGCGCTTCTTCGACGGCGTGATGCACCGCTACGACCGCGGGCTGGTCTGGGTCCTCGACCACCAACCGCTGACGCTGCTGGTCGCGCTCGCGACGCTGGTGCTGACGGTGATCCTCTACATCGCGATCCCGAAGGGCCTGTTCCCGACCCAGGACACCGGCCAGCTGCAGGCCCGCATCGTCGCCGCGCAGGAAGCCTCGTACGAACGGATGGCCGAGCTCCAGCAGGCGGCGGCGCGCGCGATCCTTGCCGACCCCGATGTCGAGACCCTGAGCTCGTTCGTCGGCGTCGACGCCGCCAACAACACGATGCTCAGCAACGGCAGCATGCTGATCAACCTGAAGCCGGACCGCGGCGACGCCGAGCCGGTGATGGAACGGCTGCGCCAGCGCGTCAAGGAACTCGCCGGCGTCACCCTGTTCCTGCAGCCGACCCAGGACCTGACGATCGATGCCGAGACCGGCCCGACCCAGTACCGCGTCTCGCTCGAAGGCGCCGACAGCGCGACGGTCACCGAGTGGACGCGCCGCCTGGTCGCGCAGCTGCAGACCGCCGGCGCCGCGAAGTCGGTGCGCAACGTGACGAGCGATGCCGGCGCGCAGGGGCTCGCCGCCTACATCGCGGTCGACCGCGACACCGCATCGCGGCTGTCGATCAGCGCGAGCGCGGTCGACGACGCGCTCTACAGCGCATTCGGCCAGCGCATCGTCTCGACGATCTTCACCGAGACCAACCAGTACCGCGTGATCCTCGAGGCGATGCCCGGCCTGCTGACGAACGCGCAGTCGCTCGGCCAGCTCAACCTGCGCACCGCGTCGGGCCAGCCGACGCCGCTGGCGGCGATCGCGACGATCACCGAGCAGCTCGCGCCGCTGCAGATCACCCACGTCGCGCAATACCCGGCGGCGACGCTCGGCTTCGACACCGCGCCCGGCGTTGCCCTCGGCGACGCGGTTTCAACGGTGCGCCAGGCCGCGAAGGACATCCAGCTGCCGGCGAGCGTCACGCTGACCTTCCTCGGCGCATCGGGCGCCTACGAGAACTCGCTGTCGAACCAGCTCTGGCTGATCCTCGCCGCGGTGGTCTGCGTCTACATCGTGCTCGGCGTGCTGTACGAGAGCTACGTGCACCCGCTGACGATCCTGTCGACCCTGCCGTCGGCGGGCGTCGGCGCGCTGCTCGCCTTGATGCTGACCGGCCACGACCTCGGCGTGATCGGCATCATCGGCATCATCCTGCTGATCGGCATCGTCAAGAAGAACGCGATCATGATGATCGACTTCGCGATCGACGCCGAGCGCAACCAGCACAAGCCGCCGCGCGAAGCGATCCACCAGGCCGCGATGCTGCGCTTCCGGCCGATCCTGATGACGACGCTGGCAGCGCTGTTCGCAGCGCTGCCGCTGATGCTCGGCTGGGGCGAAGGCGCCGAGCTGCGCCGGCCGCTCGGCCTCGCGATCTTCGGCGGCCTGATCCTGAGCCAGTTGCTGACCCTGTTCACGACGCCGGTGATCTACCTCGCGTTCGATCGGCTCGGCCGGCGCTGGCGTCGCACCGATCGTGACGCCGAGGGTGCCGTGGACCGGGTCCAGCCGGCGTTGCCGGCACCGCCCGTGCTGCCCGCCCTGCCGGCGCCGTCGCACCCGGGAGGTGCCGGGTGAACCTGTCGGCGCCGTTTGTCCGTCGGCCGATCGCGACGGTGCTGCTGACGATCGGCATCGCGCTGGCCGGCATCGCGGCGTTCTTCGCGCTGCCGGTCTCGCCATTGCCGCAGGTCGACTACCCGACGATCTCGGTCAGCGCGAGCCTGCCCGGCGCGAGCCCCGACACGATGGCGACCAGCGTCGCGACGCCGCTCGAACGCCGGCTCGGCACCATCGCCGGCGTCAACGAGATGACGTCGACCAGCTCGACCGGCTCGGCGCGGATCAGCCTGCAGTTCGCGCTCGAGCGC
>JBDSAB010000545.1:0-29991 GCA_039922395.1 Caldimonas sp. | reverse complement strand
AGCGTCGCGCTCGTGGCTTCTCCCGACTGGCCACCATCAAGACCGTCATCTTCCTGATCGCCGGCAAGTTGAACTTCACCGCACTCAACCCTCATGCCGGGCAACCCACTTGATTTTCAACAGAGCCTTAAATGAGCTCATGGCAGAAGTTCGTCCTAGGGCAATCCCTTAGTCCTACAAGATATATATGAATCATACTAATGTCGTTCATGCAGGAGACATGTGTGCGTATTACTGAAGGAATAGCCGAGCGCGTGGCAGGCACTCGCATTGAAGAATTGCCAAAAGACGCCATTGACTACTCGGCCACGCTCGCCATGAGCGCGTTGGGCGCGATGGTTTCCGGCCATCGCTGCACGGGCGGCCCCGAAGCCATCAGCTACGTCAAGCGGCAGGGGGGCGAAGCGCAGGCCACAGTGCTAGGCGGAGGCTTCAAGACGTCCGTGGAGCTTGCGGGGTTTGCCAACGGCACGTTTGCCCACGCCACCGAGTATGAGGACGACAGCTTTCCTGAGGCGGTATCAAGCTACACGCTGTTTCCGCCCATCTTCGCGCTCGCGGAACACCTGCGTTCACCCGGTTCGCGCGTCATTGAGGCGTTTGTTGCTGGCTACGAAACGCAGGCGCGCATCGGCCTCGCGTGCCGCGAAGCACGGCGCATCGGCTATATGGTGCTGAGCCTCGCCGGCTCTATCGGCGTCGCCGCTGCAGCGGCCAGGCTACTCGGCCTTGATGGGAAGCAGACCACCAACGCGATCAGCATTGCGGCTTCGCAGGGTGGTGGCGTCGGCTACCAAACGGGCACGACAGCGCACATCGTGGAGATGGGATTTTCGGCACGCAACGGCATTGCGGCAGCCTTTATGGCTGCCGATGGCATGACAGGGCAGCCCGATGTGCTCGAAGCGCCGCGCGGTCTCATGAATATGATCACCGGCGGCAAAGTCCAAGCGCCAGAGGAAATCCTGTCCGAGTGGGGTAGGCCGTACCGCATCTTCGAAGTCGGCATCAAGTCGTTTCCCTGCTGCTACCACCTTCAACGCATGATCGAAAGCGCGCAGGAGCTGACGCGCGAGCGAGGCCTGCGCGCCGACGACATCCGGCAGGTCGACGTCGAAGTGAACGCGTTCTTTCCGACGGTGGTGCAGCACCCCGAGCCGCACAACGAAATCCAGGCGCAGTTCAGCCTGCCGCATGCGGTTGCGCTCGGGGTGCTGGAAGACAAGATCGTCCCCGCGAGCTTCTCGCGCGAGCGCATTGAAGACGAGCGCTTCCGGCAGTTCCGCCCCAAGGTCAAGACCATCGTGCGCGAGGAGTGGGGGTGGACGCCGACAGGATGGGACCCGCGCATCAGCTATCACCTCGCCAACGGCGAAACCGTCGTTCGCGAACCCAAGACCGCTCGCGGACAACCGCCCGCGCTTCTCGATTTCGAGCAGTGCATTCCCAAGTTCCACGGCTGCGTGGACGACCTGCTGTCCCCGGAACGCGTACAGCGTTCCATCGAGATGCTCCGCAACTTGGCCACCTTGCCCGACGCGAGCGCCCTGGTCGCCGAAGTCGCGGCCATCACGCCCAAGAATCGAGGTTGATCGTGAAGACCCTGTCCGATCTCACTGAAGCAGACGTCGAGCGAATCCTCGGCATCGTGGACCGCCTGAACGACATCGAGGTTCACCTCGAAGTCGGCGACATGAAACTGCACGTGCGCAAGTTTGGAGATGCGTCGCTGGCTTTTCACGGCGCCGCTTTGGCCAACGCGTTCGCCGCACCTGCGCAGGTGCAACCAGCCGTGCGACAGGAGGACACACCGGCTGCGTCCATGCAGACGCCTGGCGGCGCTGCGGCGGCGCTTTCGGCGGTCACCACGCTTAGTGGCGTCGCCTCGCGCAGCGATGCAGCGTCGCAAGCGGACCTGCTGGAAGTGCGCGCGCCGATGCTCGGGCGCTTCTACCGCGCCTCGTCGCCCAGCGAGCCGGCGTACGTCGAGGTGGGCTCGAAGGTGAAGTCCGAAGACACCGTCTGCATGATCGAAGTGATGAAGCTGTTCAACAGCGTGCACGCCGGCGTCAACGGGACCATTGTCGAAATCGTCGCGCAGAACGGCGAAATGGTGGAACACGACGCGGTGCTCTTCCGGGTGAGGCCCCAATGACTCGCCACGTCGGCATCATCGACACGACACTGCGCGACGCGCAGCAGTGCCTGTGGACCACGCGCATGACGGCAGCCATGATGGACCCAATCGCCCAAACACTGGATGATGCGGGCTTCGACATGATTGATTTCATGGCGCCCGTGCAGTTCGACGTGTGCGTGCGCTATCTGCGGGAAGACCCTTTCGAAAAGGCGCGCTACTTCCGCCAGAAGTTCCAAAACACGCCCATGCGCAGCTACTGCCGCAGCAAGAGCCTCGTCGGCTTCAGCATGGCACCGGACGACATGGTCGAGATGTGGATCGAGCGGCTCGCTGCCAACGGCTTTCGCGTCGTTGGTACGCTCGATTCGCTGCTGGACGTGGATAACATGTCGCTCAGCATCAAGCACGCCAAGAAGATTGGAATCCAGTCGATCGGTGTGCTCGTTTTCTGCGAGAGCCCGCTGCACACCGACGAGCTTTACGCGAGCACGGCAAAGAAGCTGGTGGCGCTCGGCGTCGACGGAATCATGCTCAAGGATTCGGGCGCGCTGCTCACGCCCGAGCGTATCCGCACGATCGTTCCGGCACTCAAGTCTGTGGCAGGCAAGCTGCCGCTCGAAGTGCACACTCATTGCAATACCGGCCTCGGCCCGTTCGTGTCGCTCGAAGCCGCGCGACTGGGCGCCGACCAGATTCATGCGTCCATCGCGCCGCTGGCAAGCGGCCCCGCGCAGCCGTCGACGCAGGGCATGGTGAAGAACCTCACGTTGGCGGGTTTCGACACGCGCGTCGACATCGCGCGCGTGGGCGAGATCAGCGGCTACCTCGAGCGGCTTGCGGACCGCGAAGGTTTTCCGCGCGGCGCTCCGATGGACTACGACCTCTTCCACTACAAGCACCAGATGCCGGGCGGCATGATGGCGAACTGGCGCTTTCAGCTGCAGCAGTCGGGCCTGGAGCACCGCTTCGACGAGATCCTTGAGGAGATTGCCCGCGTCCGCGAAGACCTCGCCTGGCCGATCATGGTCACGCCGTTTTCCCAGATCATTGCCGTGCAGGCGATGCTCAACGTCGTCAACGGCGAGCGCTACCGCGTCGTGCCCGACGAAGTGAAGATGTACGCGCTCGGTCATTTCGGCCGGCTCCTTGGCCCCGTGAACACCGATGCGCTGGACCGCATCGTTGCCAACGGCTCGCCTAAGGTTGCGCTTAGGCCTCGGCGGCTTGAGCCTGCATTGCCCGGTTTACGTAAGGCGTACCCGAACCTAGGCGACGACGAGTTGATGCTGCGCTATATGTTTCCGGCCGTCGACGTGGACAAGACGCTCGCCGCCAAGCCGCTCAAGCTCTCGATGCCTGCGAACGGGCCCGTGCCGCGTTTGGTCGAGGAACTCGCGAGGCGTCCGGGGCTTGCGCACTTTGAGCTCGAGCGTGGCAATTCACGACTGACTGTCACCCGCCATGCTCCAGCACGCGCAGGCGCCTGATCGCGAACGAAGGAGAGACTATGAGCAACAAGGGTACCGTGATCGTCTTGTATGACGCGCCCCCGGAAGCGGATGCTTGGATGCATGGACCGCACTACGACGAGGTCAATCGCACCCCCGGCGTCATCGACGTGCGCCGCTACGAAACAGTGACCGGCCCTGATGGATGCAGGCGCTACATCGCGCTCATCGAGAGCGACGACATTGACGCGACGCTTGCGTGGCGCGACAGTCTCGAGGGGCAGAGGTCGCAGGGCGAAGCGAACGATCGAGGTGTGGCCAACCGCTACGCGATCGTCGCCAAGCGGATTTATTGAACAAACTATCGACGAAAGAGAGCTGATGATGCAGCCCCAAATCATCGACATGCGCCTGCGACCGCCGGTGAAGGCGTGGACCAAAGGAAGCGTTTTTCGAACGGCGATGCACTACCCGCGCCACATGATCTCGTTCAAGGGCGCCCGTTCCGCGTGGCTCGAGGACGTTGACCTGCTATTCGAAGAGATGGATTCGGCGGGCGTGAAATGGGGCGTGGCGATGGGGCGCGCATCCAGCGGCGCGGGCAACCTCGGCGGCGTCTCCAACCACGACATCGTCGAATTGCTCGACACTTACCCGAACCGCTTCGTCGGCTTTCTCGGCGTGGACCTTGAAGCGATTCCCGAAAGTCTCGCCGAGATTCGCTCGCTCGCAAAGTCGCGGGGTGTGAAAGGCATCTCCATCGAACCCGGGTCTGGCAAAGTGCCGCGCTGGTCCAACGATGGGTCGCTCGACCCCGTCTACGAACTGGCCGTAGAGCTGAAGCTGCCGGTGTCGATCTCGCTGTCCGGCCTGTTGTCGGCGCTCGCAGGCCATGAGATCACGTGGTCGCGCCCGACCTCTATCCAGATGGTGGCGCAGCGCTACAAAGAGCTCAAGCTCATCGTGTCGCACGCCGCCTGGCCATATGCAGACGAGATGGTCGTCGTCGCGCTCGCGTGCCCCAACATCTACGTCTCGCCCGACCTCTATGCGAGCACGGCGGGAATGATCTGCGCCGACAGCTACGTGAAAGGCGCGAACCTGTTTCTCGAGGACCGCACCCTCTTTGGCACCGCGTACCCCGTACGGGACATCCAGGATTCGGTGCGCGACTTCCTCGACCTCGGCTGGCGCAAGGACATCGTGCACAAGATCATGTGGAACAACGCAGCGAAGCTGCTGAATCTGGACTGAGTTTCATGGCATCCCGGAATTGCGGTTGTCGCCGGTGCGCTGGGCGTCGTGAAGCAGCTTGTGAGCCGGAGCTTTGCCGACTGGGCGGACTCCGCGCCGTACGACCAGGTGTCGAGCCTTGCGAAGGCCCGCCGTTGCCGGCTGGAACGAGGTGCCTGACGCCTCGGCAATGTTCGGCGACCTCATTGGCTGTCTGATGACTCACCGCGTGATCCCGCCCGAATCTGCCAACTGAACCCAACTTAAGTATGACCGTACGAAGTGTTCTTGTGGCCAACCGCGGTGAAATTGCGGTTCGCGTCATCCGCGCATGCCGCGAACTCGGCATCGAAACCGTACAAGCCTTCTCCGCGGCCGACCGTGATTCACTGCCTGTGCGCATGGCTGATCGCTCCATCTGCATCGGCGGCGCAACGCCCGCCGAGAGTTATCTCAATCGCAATGCGCTGATTCAGGCGGCGCAAATGGCGAAGGTCGACGCCGTGCACCCTGGCTACGGCTTTCTCTCGGAGAACGCCGAGTTCGCGCAGGCGGTGCTTGATGCGGGGCTCACCTACATCGGCCCGGAGCCGAACTCGATCCGCCTTATGGGCGACAAGGCTGCCGCCCGCAAGCTGGCGATGGATGCAGGCGTGCCGGTGGCGCAAGGCTCGCCCGATCCAGTTGCTGACGTCGAGGAAGCCGCGCGGATCGCTAACGGCATCGGCTACCCCGTGCTGGTAAAGGCTTCGGCCGGCGGCGGCGGGCGCGGCATGCGCGTGATGGAAAACGAAAGACAGCTTCGCGAAGGCCTGGAGCGCGCGTCGTCCGAAGCGGCCGCCGCTTTCGGCAACGGCGCTGTCTACATTGAGCGCTACATTTCGCCGGTGCGCCACGTCGAGGTGCAGGTCGTCGGCGATGGCAAGGACGTGATCCATTTTGGCGAACGCGACTGCACGATCCAACGGCGCCACCAGAAGCTGCTCGAAGAAAGCCCGTCGCCCATCGTTTCGCTGGAGCTACGCGAGCGCATGACGCGGGCGGCATGCAACCTCGCTCGGGCGGTGAACTACCGCAGCGCCGGCACGCTGGAGTTCATCGTCGACGCCGCGCGTCAGGAGTTCTTCTTTATCGAGATGAACACGCGCATCCAGGTGGAGCATCCGGTCACAGAGGCTGTGACCGGCGTGGATCTCGTAAAGCTGCAGTTGCGAATCGCCTCGGGCGAAGCGCTGCCCATGAAGCAATCCGACGTGCATTTCCGCGGCCACGCCATCGAATGCCGGATCAACGCGGAGGACTCCGAAAAGGGCTTCATGCCGCGGCCAGGAACCATCACGCAACTCGAGCTGCCCAACGGCCCCGGCGTGCGCGTGGATACGCATGCCTTTGCATCGTATGAGCTGCCGCCCTATTACGACTCCCTGATCGCCAAGCTTGTGGTGTGGGACGAAGACCGGACGTCCGCAATCGCCCGCATGCAGCGCGCGCTGGCCGAATTCCAGCTCTCGGGTGTGAAGACGACGCGCGAATTCCACCAGCGCCTGCTCGCGCATCCTGCCTTCGCAGCTGCTGATATCAGCACGCAGTTCGTGAAGGAGAAGATGTACGCCGAGCACCCGATGCGCCACCTGCTCTAGCCCCAACCCCACATGACACACGAAAAGACAATCGCGGAATTCAAGGCCGCCCAGGAGAAGGCACTGGGCATGGGCGGGGCCGACAAGCTCGCCAAGCGAAAGGCCGAAAACAACCTGAACGCGCGCGAGCGGCTTACGGCGTTGCTCGACCCGGACAGCTGGCTCGAAAGCGGCCTCTTCGCCACATCGCATCGGCCCGAGGTACGGGATCGCACGCCCGCCGACGCGAAGATCGCCGGCTTCGGCAAGGTGCAAGGCCGGCCCGTCGCGGTCGTTTCCAACGACTTCACCGTGCTCGGCGCTTCCAGTTCTGTGATCAACGGCAAAAAGATCCGCCACGTGCGCGAAGTTGCGTCGAAGGTGGGTATGCCGTTGGTCATGCTCGGCGAATCGACTGGCGCGCGCATGCCCGACCGCATGGGTGCGGAAGGCCGCTCGATCCTCGGCCAGGACCCTTACGAATATCGCCGACTGCGTGAATCCCCTTGGGTGAGCGCGTTGCTAGGCGCGTGCTATGGCTCGTCGACGTGGTATGCCTGCCTGTCGGATTTTGTCGTCATGCGCCGCGGCGCGACGATGGCGGTGGCGAGCGGCCGTGTCACGTCGGCCGCCATCCGCCAGGAGATCGATTCCGAGGACCTCGGCGGCTGGAAGATGCACACGGAGACCTCGGGCCTTGTGGACGCTGTCGTCGAAACCGACGACGAGGCGCTGGCCCTGGTGCGCAAATACCTGGGCTACTTGCCGAGCCACCACAACGAGGCGCCTCCCGTGCACGAGGTGCCAGAGGGCAGCGACGGACGCGGTCACCGTGTTCTCGGCTTGCTGCCCGAAGACTCGGCAAAGGTCTACGACGTGCGCAAGATCGTCGAGACCGTGGTCGATGTCGGCAGCATGATGGAGCTTAAGGCGAAGTTCGGTCGCTCGATGTGCACCGCGCTGGCACGCATCGAAGGCCGCTCGATCGGCATCGTGGCGAACAATCCCCTCTTCAAGGGCGGCGCTATCGACGTGGATGCCTGCAACAAGGTGGTCGGCTTCCTCGTGATGTGCGACTCGTTCAACATCCCGATCGTGTTCATGGTCGACCAGCCGGGCTTTCTCATCGGCGTTGAGGGCGAGCGGCGGGCGGCGCCGGGGCGCATCATGAACTGGATGAATGCGCTCGCACTGGTCACCGTGCCCAAGATTTCCCTGATCATGCGAAAGAGCTACGGTCAGGCGTACCTGAACATGGGCGGCGGGCGCAACTCCGACGAGGTGATTTCGTGGCCCACGGCCGACCTGGGCTTCATGGCCCCGACCGTCGGGGCCAACGTGCTCTTCGGCGTGAAGGAAGAAGACAACCCAGAGCGGTTTCGCGAGCTCGTGCAGGAGCTGTCGCGCGATACCTCGGCCTACCGCCTCGCATCGCTCTACGAAACGCAGGTCGTCATCGACCCGCGCGACACGCGCGAAACGGTTGCCCGTTTGCTCGAAGTGCATCGAACGAGGCTGGGCAGCGGCGTGGGCAAGCACCTGCTGTCCAACTGGCCTACCACTTACTAGCGTCACTGTCCCGCTCTGCCACCCTGGTATCTCGGGCCACAAGCTTCCGCACATGCATGGATCACTTTTGCCCGCTCCTTGCGGGGTAAGACACTAGAACGAGGGGATGAGCGATGGCCCAGACGAAGGTGCTTTCCGACATGAATGGCTCGGTGTGGAAGATCATGGTGAGCGAAGGCGACACCGTCGGCGAAGACGACACGCTCGCCGTCCTGGAATCCATGAAGATGGAGATCCCCGTGCTCGCCCCCGTAGGAGGGAAGGTCGAGAAGATCGTCATGCGTGAGGGCGAGCCGGTCGCCGAGGGTGCACACCTCATGACGATCAGCCACTGAAAGCCCGCCGAACGATGCACGACGATGAATACCTCCGCGCGCTGCGCGCGGCGAGAGGGCAGGGCGTCCGCGCGCTCGACGAGCCCGCGGGCAAGAAGATCTTAAAGGGCGCTGGCATCCAGGTGCCGCGCTCGGTCGTCGTAGAAGTCGGCGAGGACTTGCGCATGGCCGCCGCCGGCCTGGAGGCGCCGTTTGTGCTCAAGCTCGTCGCCGAGGGCATCGTGCACAAGAGCGATATCGGTGGGGTCCGCCTGAACCTGCGCACGGCCGACGAACTTGAGGCGGCTGCCGAGGAGTTGTATGCGTCGTTGCGGTCCCGGGCCATCGCGCCGCATGCGTGGCTGGTCGAGGAGATGGCGCCGCGCGGCACGGAAGTTGTGGTCGGCGGGACAATGGACCCGGAATTCGGCCCGCTCCTAATGGTCGGACTCGGCGGCATCTTCGTCGAAGTGCTCAAGGATGTCGCCTTCCGCATCTGTCCCATCACAGAGATGGATGCGCGTGAGATGCTCGAAGAGCTCAAGGGCTTCGCGCTGCTGCAGGGCGCGCGCGGCACTGCCGCAGCCAACCTGGATGCCATTGTCGACGTGCTCCTGCGCGTGGGAGGCGAGGGCAGCCTGCTCGTGCGAGGCGAGGGCGAGCTCGCGGAGATCGACATCAATCCGCTCATCGTCTCCACCTCCGCGGCGGTGGCGGTCGATGCGCGCTTCATCCTGCAAGAACGTTCCTGACATGGCCATCCTCGAACAGTTCGCCCCCCTTTTCCGCCCGGGATGCATCGCAGTAGTCGGCGCATCGGCCACGGCGGTGAGCGGTGGCAACCGTTTCATTCGCAACCTTCGCAATTTCGGCTACGCGGGGCGCATCGTGCCCATCCATCCGACTGCCCCCGAGGTCGAAGGCCTGCCTGCGTGCAAGTCGCTCGCGGACGTGTCCGAGACAGTGGACTACGCTTACATTGCCGTCGCGGCGCGTAATGCGCCGGGCGTGCTGCGCAGTGGACAAGGCAAGGTGCGCTTTGCGCAGGTAATGTCCAGCGGCTTCGGCGAGACCGAAGGCGGCTCGACGCTCGAAGCGGAGTTGACGGCAGCAGCGCGCCAAGCCGGCACGCGCCTGATCGGGCCAAATTGCCTCGGCGTGTATTCACCTGCTGCGCGCGTGACCTTTACGGAGAAGGCGCAGAAGGAGTCGGGCCCCATCGGCATCGTCTGCCAAAGTGGTGGGCTGGGAATTGACATCATCCGGCGCGGACAAAGCCGGGGCCTGCGCTACAGCGGCCTCGTGACGATCGGCAACGCCGCCGATGTCGGCGCGGCCGAACTTATCGAGTACTTCCTCGAGGACGACGCAACCAGCGTCATCGGCCTGTATTTGGAAGGCACGCGTGAAGGCCGGGGCCTCTTCGACGTCCTGCGCCGTGCCGGCGCTCGCAAACCCGTCGTGCTCCTCAAGGGCGGCCGCACCAGCCAGGGCCAGCGGGCAGCTGCATCGCACACGGGGGCGCTTGCCGGGAGCCAGCGCGCGTGGGACGCCCTAGGCCGCCAGACCGGCATGCCGATCGTGGACACACTCGACGAATTCCTCGACGCGCTGGTCGTTTTGCAATGCCTTGCGCCGCGTGCGCAGCCGACGACACGCATGGTGTTGTTCGGCAATGGCGGGGGCACCAGCGTGCTGGGCACCGATGCGTTCGATCGGGCGGGATTCTCGATCGCGGCTTTTGACGGCCCAACGCTCAGCGCGCTCGAAGCCCTGGGGCTTCCGGCGGGCTCGTCCGTTGTCAATCCCATCGACGTGCCCGCGGGCGCGCTGCAACAAGACGAGGGGCGGGTGGCCGAACGCATCATTTCGGCGGTGTCTGCGAGCGGCAATGCGGACGCGCTGGTGATCCACGTGAACATGACAGTGATCTTGGGATTCCGGCACGTCGACATGCTGGGCAACATCATTCGTGCGGTGATGCGCGTGCGGGAGTCGGACAAGTCGGGTCTTCACATCGCGCTCGTGCTGCGTTCGGACGGCGATGCCGAGACGGACGAGCGCAAGCGCTCCTACCGTGCGCAGGCGATGGCAAGCGGGGTTCCAGTGTTTGACGAACTCGCGCAAGCGGCGAGCGGCTTCGCGGCATTGCGGCTCGTCGAAGGGCATCGCGCCAAGCATGCCGGGCGCTGAGCGACAGCGTCTCGATGCACGGGCACTCAAGGCGGCGGAGCATGTCTCCCCTGCGCCTCGCGCATCCAACGGCAAGCTGAATCCGCGCGCGCTGTGCCCCACATACAGGAGCACGTTCGGCGCCTTGCTTCGCTGGACGATCGAAACCGAAGTGGGTGCGTTGCAGGTCGCAGCTTTGCCGATTCACAAGCCTGTTGTCTTGTGCACAAACCGGGCACTCGCATCGACGCCCGTCGAGCATCTCCTCAGTGCGCTCTCGTCGAGGGTGAGATCGTGGCCCACCACCTCCGTCATTGCCTCGGTGTGCAGCGCGCCCCTCGAGGAACGCGAGGACCATCTTGCGGCCCGGAACGGTGACGCTGACCTTTTGGGGTACATGCGCACCGCGTTGCGTCTCCAGCGCGACGCTGTAGCCCTTAATCGGTAGATCGGCAGCCATTCGCGGAGGTCGGGTGTGAGACGAGGCGCGTCCATGCCCCTGCACAAGAGGAATGTAGCCCGCCATCAAGCGCCGTCACCGGTGCGCAGGCCCGCGCGGTGCCGCTTTGATGTTGAACGATCCAACACTCGTCTCGAATGACAGCATGGCCCCGGGTGCCCGGGTTCGTCGCACAACGCAGGAAGGCCGCAGCGGGGCAGCGGGGCCGCCGAGGCATTCACTGGGCGTCCACACGTCGCTCACGAAGCCACCGAGTGGCAGAGCGCTGGCGATGGCAACGTATTTGTCGCGCGGCAGCACCTCTTGCACTACTACCTGTGACCCCTGCCGATTGAAGCAAGATTGCGATAGCTCAGTCGAGAGCAGTTCGCAAAGGTGGTTTCCGGCCGGGTCCGGGCTTCGCGTCCACCGGCGTCAGGGCAATGGCCGCCACGCCTGCAATCCGAAAGTTGTAGAGCCGCCGGCCACGGGGAAGCAAGTTACACAAAGCTTCATCGCACGGGAATGAAACTCGGCTGTGGGTCGTGACCGGTGTAGATCTCGACAGGCCGCAGTTCGCGCACAACCTTTAGCGCGGCAATTGAGTCGACCACGTTAACCAGGATCCCGTTGGGAACGAAGTCGGTGAAGTTGCGATTCAAGGGGATCGCGTCGGCCGCGATCACGGCCAAACCGTCGTCCCGCTGCACCGTCACGATCTGAGAGCCCGGTGTGTGTCCGCCGACATGCAGGAGGCGCACGCCATCGCGCAAGTCACGTTGGCCGTCGACCGGGTCCACGCGTCCGGAGTCGAGCAATGCGCCCAGCATCGCGTGGTGGCTGAAGAAGCGCGAGGTGGCTGGATGATCGTGCGCGCGGCCGCGAAAGAAGTCGATCTCGCTGCGCTGCACGTGAAAGCGCGCATGCCTGAAAAGGTCAGCGGATGCGGCGTGGTCCCAATGGAGATGGCTGAGCACGACATCGCGCACCTGTTCCAGCTCCACGCCTGCCTTGCGCATGGCGACGTCCACGCGCACTGTGTCGCGCAGGCCGCGCCGCTCCGCCTCGTCGAGTGGCGGCCCGGTGTCGACGAGGATGCAGTCGTCGGCGCGCCGCAGCAGCCACGCGCGATAGGAAATCTCCTGCGGGCCGAATTCTTCGGAGAGGTAGAAGAACCAAGCGCGGTGCGCGGTGCGGCGACCCAGTTCCAGCGGCTCGATCCGCCAATTCGCCGATGTGGTCGTCATGACGTACTCCTCATCCGCTGAAGTTTGCGGAGCTGCGCCAGGAGGATTGCGGGGCCCACGGATGCGAGCACCGCCATCGCGAGAAAGGCCGCGTCCCACGCGCCCCCGCGCACGTCTCGCAGCGTCCCGACCAGCCACGTGCCCGCGCCTGCGCCGAAGAATCCCAGCAGGTACAACTCCGAAAGTCGCCTGCCCGCTTCCCGTGCAGGAAACATCAGGCGCACCAGCGAGCCGAAGGCGGGAAGATAGCCGCCGAAGCCGAGGCCGGTGGCAAGCAGGCCCACCATCAGCGACCAGGCCGAGGACGATGCGAAGATGAGCCACGCGCCGACCATGTGCAGCAGGCACATGACCACCATGGAACGGAGCGCTCCTCCGCGCGCAAGCCAGGCGCCCACGCCGAGCCGCGAAAACAGCGTGACGCCGAAAAGCACCGACATCAGCGCGCCGGCGGCGGCCGGTCCCATGCCGATGGACTCGCCGTACGCGACCATGTGCCCGGCGATGCCGAAGGTGGCGGTGTTCGAGCAGAAGAGGGCAGTGCCCAGCAACAATGTGATGCGGGTGCCGCGGCGGCCAAGCGCGCGATTGGGAGCCGGGTCGCTTGCGGCATGCGTCGGCGGAGGCGCGGGTAGGTAAAGCGTTGCGGCGACGAGCATGCCGGCGGAACAGAGCAGGCCGTACGCTTGCAGTGCGCTGCGCCAGCCGACATGCTCCGCGGCCACGCGCAGAAGCGGGGGGATCAGCAGGCCACCGATGCTCTGGCCACTCAGCGCGATCGCGACGGCGATGGCGCGGTGGCGATCGAACCAGTGCGAGACCGCGGCGGCCAGCGGGCTGAAGAAGGCGCCTTGTCCGAGCGCGCCCACCAGCAGTCCGAATGCAAGTGCCATCTCCCAGAACGACGTCGCGCGACTCACCAACACGAGCCCTGCGCCAGTCGCAAGGGCGCCGCACACCGCGATCGGAAAAAAGCCGCGGCGGTCGAGTAAGCGCCCGAGGACGATCGAGAAAAGCCCGGCGCACACCATGGCGCCGGTGTGAACCATGGCCACCCGGCCGTGATGCCAGCCGAAGTCGCGCGCAATGGGCCCGAAGAGGATGGGAACGGACGTGACCGCACCGAAGCTGAGCGAGGCCAGCGCCAGCGTTGCAGCGGCGACGGCCCAGCTGTAGGCGGAGTCGGCGCGGTGGCGAGAAGTTCGCGTGAAGCCGAACCGTGTCGACATCGGCTACAGCGCGCGGTGCATGCCGCCATCGACGTACAGCCGCTGGCCGGTGACATAGCGCGCGCGCTCGGATGCGAGGAACGCGATGACGTTCGCGACGTCTTCTGGTTCACCGAAATAGCCGGCAGGCACGTTCGCACGGATGAAGTCCGCCTGCGCCTGCGCTGTGGGATGCATGCGCAGGTCGATCTGCTCGCTGTGGATGCGTCCAGGCATGACGCAATTCACGGTCACGCCTTGTGCAGCTACCTCGCGCGACAGGCCCTTCGCCCAAGCATGCACACCAGCCTTCGCGACGTTCGCGCCGTTGATTGTCGGCGGCTCCAAAGACCCGGTGATGTTGATGATCCGGCCCCAGCGTTGCGCCAGCATCGACGGCAGCACGGCATGGCCGAGCCGCCTCAGCGAGCTGAGATTCAGCGTGATTGCTCCCTCCCATTCTTCTTCGCTCGACGAGATGGAGAGCGGGCGCGAACCGCCGGCGTTATTGACGAGGATGTCAGTGCGGCCCAACGCGCCGAGGACGCGGCGCGCGACCTCCGCCGGGGCGTCCTGCTGGAGCATGTCGGCGCATATGACCATGGGGGCGGTGCCGCCCGCAGCCATCACTTCCTCACGCAAGGTGTCCAGGAGCTCCTTGCGGCGCGCGACGATGACGGTATGTGCACCCTCCGCGGCCAGCACCTTGACCACACCGCGTCCGATGCCCGCGCTCGCGCCGGTGACGATCGCCACCTTCCCTTCCAAGCCAAAATCCACTTGCGTGCCCCTTAAGTCGGACCCAGGCCCGTGTACTTGCAGACCATGGACCCGCTTTCGTGGACGCGAACGTCCCACTCCGGCGGAACGACCGAAGTGCCGCCCGCCTCGGTTACGACCGCCGGGCCGCTGAACGTGAAGCCCGCTGGCATGCGCTCGCGGTCATACAAGTCGCAATTCTTCCAGCCATCGAACCACACAGGCCGGCTGCCGTATCCGGGGTCGCCGCCGGGTTCGTGCGTGAATCGCAGCAGCGGCTTGTCCACGAGGCCGAGCGACACGAGTCGCACGTTCACGATCTCCACGTCGGTGTCGCGCGCCGCGTAGCCAAAGGTTCCCTCATGGCGACGGTCGAACGCGTCGCGCACCGCGCTCAAGTCGGGCGCAGGCTCATAGGCAATCTGCAGCGTGAAAGATTGCCCGCGATAGCGCATATCAAGTGCAAACGCATGCAGCTGCCGCTCGGGCGGCATGCCGTCGCGCTCCAACCCCGCACTCGCCTGCGCGCGCATGGCTTCGACCTGTTCATTGAGGTCGCTCGCCCGCAGTTGTGACAGTCGTCCGCCCCAGGCGCGCACGGAGTCATGCCGCAGGTCGGCAAGCATCTGGCCGAGCGCGGACAAGTGACCCGGAAAGCGCGGGATGACCACAGTCGCGATTGCGAGCTCCTGCGCGACTTCAAAGACGTGCATCGGCCCGGCGCCGCCGTAGCCCATGAGCACGAAGTCGCGCGGATCAAAGCCGCGGTGCACCGACACCTCGCGTACGGCGCCGGCCATCTTCGCCGTCGCCACCTGAAGCGCGCGCGCAGCCAGCTGGTGCATGTCGGTTTCACCCACGCGCTGCGCGGCCTGGTTGAACGCATGTTCGGCAAGGTCCATGCGCAGCTTCAGGCCGCCGCTCAAGGGATGGTCCGCAGGCAGTCGGCCAAGCAGCAGGTTCGCATCGGAGATCGTGGGCTCGGTTCCGCCGCGGCCATAGCAGGCGGGCCCGGGCAGCGCACCTGCACTGCGCGGGCCGATCTGAAGCATTCCATCCGCGCCGACCCACACGATCGAGCCGCCGCCTGCACCGATGGCATGGATGTCCAACTGCGGCATCTGCAACGGGTACGCATCGACCTGGTTCTCGTAGGACATGCGCGGCTCCAGGCGGTGCACGAGTGCCACGTCGGTGCTGGTGCCGCCCATGTCGAGCGTGATCAAGTTTTCTAGTGCCAGCATGCGGGCGATCTGCACCGCGCCGTTGACACCGCCCACTGGGCCCGAAAGGAAGGTGCCCGAGACGCGGCGGGCTGCTTCGGCCAGCGTCATTGCACCTCCGTTCGAGCCCATGATGTTCACTGGCGCTGCGACGCCCTTGCCGCTCAACTCCGCCTGCAGCCGGTCGAGGTACTCGGCCATCATGGGCGTGAGGTAGGCGTTGAGCACGGCGGTCGATGCGCGTTCGAACTCGCCACGCGCGCGCACCAGCCCCGCAGAAGTGGTGACGGGAACGTCAGGCAGCAGCTGGCGGAGTGCCTCGGCGACCGCTTCCTCGTTGCCCGCGTTGATGTAGCTGTTGACCAACGCCACTGCGACGGTCCGCACACCGGCTACTCGCAGCGCATGCGCGAGAGGCGCCGCGTCGAAGCCTTCCAGCGAGCGCAACACGGTGCCGTCGGCAGCGATGCGCTCGGGCACTTCGAAACGCAAGTCACGAGGTACGATGGGCGCGGGCCGCTGCCAATCGAGCTCGAACAGGCCGCCGATCAGGCGCCGGCCCTTGCCGATCTCCAGAACATCACGGAAGCCTTCGGTGGTCAGCAGCGCGGTGACGGACCCCTTGCGCTCGAGTAAGCCATTGGTGGCGATGGTGGTGCCGTGGACGAACGCGCGGATGTCGCCAGCGGCGATGCCGAGCTCATCGAGAGCGTCCAGCACGCCGCGCCATTGCGCACCCGGCATGGAGGGCACCTTGGCTGAGAGGAGTCGGCATTGCTCGGGCTCGTAGGCAAGCACGTCCGTGAAGGTGCCGCCCACGTCGATGCCGATGAGGAAACGGGCGCGGTTCATGACTGCATCTTGGCGGGTGCCGCAGCGCGCAGTTCGACAGAATCGCCTTCGCCGACCCCGAGGATGGACATGGCGATCGGCCCGAGGGCGATCTGCATCTCGGTGGCGTCTTCAGCGCCCACCCATGCTCGCAGTGCGCTGCCGGCTGCGGGCGTGTTCATCTCGATGAGGTCACCGGCAACCACGCCAAGACGCTGCCGCGCGTCAGTCGGCAAGGCAAGAATGCGGCGCGGGCCTTCGAAGGTGTCAGAAGTGGCAGGCCGAACCTCCAGCAGTGTGCGGCCCTCGCGTAGTCGGATGCGAGTTCTGCGCGTCGCGTCGTTGTCGGTGCGGCCATCGTCTCGAATCTCGACGCCGTAGCGTGCGCGGGCGTGTCCGATCGAAAGGTATCCGAGCCGCACGTCGTCCGCGACGAGCGCCGGGTCGCGTTGCAGCGGGTCGCCCCAGCCGCCGCCGCCCGCGGATTCGATGCGGACGATGTCGCCCGCCTTCAGGATAAAGCCACCGACCTTACCGGGGATGTCCGAAGGTTCGATAACCTCGCCCTCGCGGATCACGACGAAGCGGTTGCATTCGCCGCTCTCGCCGCCGGCCACGCCATAGGGCGGGATGATGTTCTTGTCCGATAGGACGGACAGGCTGGCGCCGCCGACGAGCGCCCTCAGGTCACGCCGGATGCCGCAGCCGCCGCGGTGTTCGCCGTCCCCGGCGGAGCCTTCGCGAATGCCATAGGCCGCAACCTGCACGGGGGTCTGTGCTTCGAGCACTTCCGCCCCCCACACCGCATTGAAGTCGCCGTCGGGCCAGGCACGCGTGCCGTGGCTGCCGTCGGTGCGTGCCGTGGCGCCGGTGCCGCCTGCCGAGTATTCGTACAGCAGGAACATGTCGCCAGATTCGGCGTTCCCGGAGATGTAGACGTGGTTCGCGCCGCCCTTCAGGTCGCCGACGCGGCGCTCGGGCAAGGCTTGGCCGAGTGCCGAGGCCAGCACTGAAACCATGACAGCGCGACACTCGACCATGCCGCCGCAAGGCGCGGGCAGCGCGGCGTTGAGGAAGCTGCCGGGCGGGTTGATGATTTTCAGCGGCTCGAACGAACCGTGGTTCACCGGCGAATGCGGGTCTAGGAAAGACTTGATCGTGAGCGCGAGCGCGTTGAAGGCCATGGCGGGGCCTACGTTCGTTGGCCCCGCAGTTTGCGCCGACGAGCCGCTGAAGTCCGCCGTCATGCACTCGCCGTGCACGGTGAGCTTCAGACGTGCAATTAGCGGCTCGTTCTCGTGCCCGTTGTTGTCAAGGTAGTTCTCGGCGTAATACGTGCCATCTGGCACGCCCGCGATGCGCTCGCGCATGACGCGCTCGGCTCGTCTCATCAGCTCGGCGACTGAACCTTCGATGGCTTCGGCGCCGAAGCGGCGATACAGCCGCTGCACGTGTTCGGCTGCCTTGCGCGAGGTGCCAAGCATCGTGCGGAAATCGCCCTCGCGCTCTTGGCGCATGCGCATATTGCAGAACAGCAGCTCGAGGTAGGCGTCGTTCATGCGGCCGCGCTCGCAGATGCGCGTGGGCACGATGCGCATGCCTTCCTGGTAGATTTCGCGCACACGGCCCGAGAGGCTTCCAGGCGTCATGCCGCCGACGTCGCCCCAGTGACAGCGCGTTGCGGAGAACATCGCGAGACGGCCCTGATCGAACACGGGGTAGAGCATGAGCACGTCGTTCAGGTGCGTGCCGCCGGTGTAGGGATCGTTGTGCAGGAAGATGTCGCCTTCGTGGATGTCATCGGCAAAGGCATCGAGCACGCGCGCCGTCGAATACGGTACCGCGAAGATGTGCAGTGGGTTGTCGTCGAGGCCCTGCGCCACCAGCTTGCCGTCTGCACCCAGCAAGGCGCACGAGAAGTCGTGGCCTTCGTAGATGATCGATGAATACGAGCTGTGGATGATGTTCGCCCGCATCTCGTTGACGACGGCGACAAGCGACTCGCGCACCAACTCAAGATGCTTGATCGTGCTCATGGCAGGTGGCCCGGATCGCTCCAGGCGGGTGTGAATGAAGTGCTCAGACCCGATGGATGCGGCCTGCATCGAGCAGGTCCTGCACGGCGCCTTCGAAGGCTTCCAGCGTCGGTGGCACGTCCTCGACTTGATGCGCGAGTGAAGTCATTCCTCCGGTGAACGACATGTTGTCGACGCCGCGCTTGCGCAGGCCGTTGGTGTAGATGTCGAGCGCTTCGCGACTGAGGCTGCTGCGGATTGCGGCGGCAGAGAGAGACGACAGCTCGCATTGACGCGCTCCCTTGCCGAAATACACGTGGAACGCAGAAGAATCGCCGTATACGCGCGCGTCCACGGCCATCCGATCCGCCACTTGCTGCATGCCGGTGCGAAGCTGCGCTGCTATCGCGTCGGCCTGCCTGTGCGGCTCGCCGGTGCGTATCACTTTCAACGCGGCAACTGCTGCGGCGCTAACGATCGGGCTTGCATTGAAGGTGCCCTTGTGTGTCACGGCTGGCTTGTAGCCCTTGTACTCCACGGTGGGATCCAGCAGCCGCATAACTTCCGCCTTGCCGCCGATCGCGCCGCCTGGCATTCCGCCCGCCACGATCTTGGCCATGGTCGTCATGTCCGGCGTGACGCCCAGGAGCTGTTGCTTGCCGCCCGGACTCCAGCGAAAACCGGTGATGACCTCGTCGAAGATCAGCACGCACTCGTAGCGGTCGGCGAGCACGCGCAGGTCACGTAGGAGCTGGTCGGCAATCGGGACGCTTCCCCAATTTGCGCCCGAGACCTCGCAGATGATGATGCCGATTTCCGTGTCGGCCTTGAGCATTTCCTCGACGCGGTTGGCGTCTTGCGGTGCCGTCGCCACCGTGGCGCGCAGCTCGTCCGGGATGCCCAGGCTCGGCCAGGTGTCGAAAGGCGCCTTCATGCCCAGGAGCACACCGTCGTGCCAGCCGTGGAAGTGACCTTCGAAGCGTAGCAGCTTGGTCTTGCCCGAGAAAGCGCGTGCGGTGCGGATGGCGAGCAGTGTGGCTTCAGTGCCAGAAGCCGTGAAGCGCACGCGTTCGGCCGAGGGCACGAGCTCCTGCACGAGTTCAGCCCACGCGATCTCCAACGGATGCACGGTGGCGAAGAACGTGCCGAGCTGCATCTGCCGCTGCACGGCCGCTACCACGTCAGGATGCGAGTGCCCAAGCATCATGGCGCCGCTGCCCATCGAATAGTCGATGTATTCGCGGCCTGCGACATCCCACTTGCGCGCGCCCTTCGCGCGGTCCATGTAGATGGGGTGCGGTGGCAGGAAGCGGCCATCGTGGGAGACGCCGCCGGCCAGCGACTTGCGCGCGCGCTCCCACAGTTGGCTTGAGTCGAGCCCGAGGAGGTCAGTGGAGGTCATGTGGAGTACTCCTGGAATCGATATGGGTGCGGTGCTCGAGTGAGGACGTGGTCAGTAGGTGAGGTCCATCGCCCGCGGAAGGACTGTGGAAAACCAGGGGACAAAAATGATCACGGCCAGGCCTACGAGAAGCAGCAGCAGGAAGGGCATGAGCGGCTTGATCATCTGGTCCATTCGCACCTTGCCGACACTGCACGCGACGAGCACCGCCAGCCCCGTCGGTGGCACGAACAGCCCAATGCCAGAGGCAAGCACCACGACAGTGAGCCAATGCACGATGTCGATGCCGAGGGAGCGCACCACTGGCAGCAGGATCGGCACGAAGATCAGCACTGCCGGTGCGCCTTCGAGAACCGCACCAACGAACACGAAGATGATGGCCGAGATGACCAGGACACCCCATCCTGGTATGTGGTTGGACTGCATCCAGGCCGCCACCGCGCGCGGAACGCCCTCAGTCGCCAGCAGGTAGCCGAAGATCATCGCAAAGCCCATGAGCATGGTAATCACGCCAGTGGACACACAGGTTCCCACGAGCGCGTCGTAGATGCGCCTCCAACTCAGGCGCCGATAGACCAGCCCCCCGACCAGCAGCGAGTAGATGACCGCGACCGCCGCCATTTCAGTCACCGTCGCGACGCCCGCGCGGATGCCTCCGAAGATCAGAATCGGCACCCCGAGCGCGAGCAGTGCGTCCTTGAAACCCTTGAGCATCTCGCCGAACGACGACTTCTTGCCGGCGGGTAGGTTCTTCATCCTCGCCTGCACGTGAATGAACGCCAGCATCATCGCCCCGAGCACGACGGAGGGAACGATGCCCGCAGCGAACACGGCGACCACAGACGTGTTCGCGACCGCGGCGACGATAACCATGAGGATGCACGGCGGAATCAGAATGGCGAACGCGCAGGAGGCGCCGATCACCGAGAGGCTGTAAGGGCGCGAGTAGCCCTCGTCTTCGAGCGGCTTGAGCGTCATTGCCGCCATCGCGGACACGTCTGCGACAGTGGAGCCGGAGATTCCCGATTGCAGCATGGTCGAGCCGACCACGACCATTGGCAGGCCGCCGCGGAAGCGCCCGAGCAGCGTGTGCGCAAAACGGACCAGCTTTTCGGAGATGCCGCCCTGTTCCATGATGGTCCCAGCAAAGATGAACAGCGGGATCGCAAGGAGCACGTACGAATCGACACCCATCATCGTGCGGTGCACGATGAGGTTGAAGGGCAACTGGGCGTGGTAGACGAGCGCTGCAAGCGATGAAATACCCATCGCGAAGCTGATGGGTATGCCGATGAGCACGAGCGCGGTGAAGGCGAGCGCAAGGATAAGGATGGTCATGGTTGGCCCGCCCGATCATTCCGCGTGTGCGGTTTCGCTAGAAATTTCTATCTGCGAGCTGGGAATGCGGCCTTGCAGCGTCTCGACCAGGTTCGCGATGCCATAGATGATCATGAGCACCCCGGCCGCGAGAGAGCTGCCGTACATCCAGGCGATGACGATGTCGAGGCCGGGCATGCGTTGCATCATCGAGAAGCCGACGGTGACCCAGCTCTCCCACGTGAAGAACACGCTGAAGGCAAGGACGATGACATCCTGCAGGATCGTCACGAGGTGCCGCTGTCGGCGCGGTAGCTTCATAACCAGCCAGTCCACGCCCACGTTTGCGCGGTGGCGAACCGCGATCGCGAACCCGATCAGGACGATCCACGCAAAGAGCAGCCGCGCCAGTTCGTCGGACCAAGGCAGGCCCAGATCCATCGCGTAGCGGCTGATCACCGAAATCACGAGGAACAGCACGAGCAATGCGAGGACCGCCGCGCAGAGGAACTCGGGGATGAAGAGCGCGAGCCTCATGGCTGAAGACCCGCGACCAGGTTGGCGGGCGGCCGGCTCGCCTGCCAGCGTATCAATCGAATGTGCCATCTGCATTGGCAGTCGGAAACCTGACTTGTTTCAGCTCTTGGATTGGCTGTCGAGCACCATCTTCAGGAGGTTCTTGTCAATCTTGCTGTCGAATTCCTTCCACACACTTCGACCGGTGGTCCGCCACTGCTGCATCTCCTGCTCATTCGGCGTGTAAGTTTGCACGCCTAGCTTTTCAGCGTAGGCCCGAGCCTTCAACGTCAGCTCCTCGTCCATCTTGTTGCCAAAGTCTTCTGCTTCCTTGGCGGACGCCAGGACGGCGGTCTGCACGTTCGGCGGCAGTTTCTCGAAGCGGTCCTTGCGCATGGCCAGCGTCTGGATGCCGATGACCGACCGGTTGCGCGTGGCGTGCTTCAAAACTTCATAGTGCTTGGCGGTGGCCAGCCATGTGGACATGACGAACTCGCCGTCGACCACACCGGAGCTGAGTGCGTTGTAGACCTCGGCCCAGTCAATGGCCGTCGGAATTGCGCCCCATGTACGGAACATCGCAATCTCAACGGGGGAAGCCGTGGTGCGGAACTTCAGGCCTTTGAGATCGGCGGGCACACGCACCTGGCGCTTGTTGTTCACGATGTCGCGGAAGCCGCCGTTGTCGAGGATCATGAGCAGCTTGAAGCCGTCTTTCTCGAAACGCTTGCGGATTTCGTCGCCGACGGCGCCGTGCATGACGCGCTTGAACGCTTCCTCGTCGTTGATAACGTAAGGCAGGTCCATGAATATCAGGGTCGGAGTGAAGGCCGCCCAGTTCGCATTCGATGCGCCGCCGAAATCGATGGCGCCGTTCACGATCGCCTCGAGCGAAGTACGCTCGTTGTAGAGCGAGCCGGCCAGGTGCACCTCAACCTTGGCTGCGCCGCCGCTCTTTTGTTCGACAAGCTGGCCGAACTTCTGCATCGCCTGGCCGATGGCCTGATCGGCCGTCGCGCCGTGCGCGAGCTTGAGCGTCGTGCCCTGGGCGAACGCGGGCACGTTGACGGCGAGGGTCGCAGCGGCACTCGCCGCGAGGAACAGCTTCCTGAAAATAGCTTTCATATAGTTCTCCGTAGATCAAGGGCGAGACTGGACGGGCGAGCCCATGCGCTTGCGCGCATGTCGTTGCCTGCCGATGGAAAGCCAAACCGTGGCTCCCGAGCGCTCACTGCGATTCGCGCCATTCGCGGACCCCGTCGCAGAGAGCGAAGGTCGTCAGATTCCTGGCTGACTGTCGACATTTTGACGATATGCGCTTGCCACGACAAAGAGGGTTTCCCCTAGGGATCGGCCTCGCTTTTAGGCTTCGGGTGGGTGGTGGCACTCGCGCGCTTGAGCCTGCTTACCCCCGTATTGAATGCGCAAAGTGGACGGTCCAGTCGTTGTTCCGAATCGTCATCGCGTGATGGCTCGCGGGGGAATGGGTAGGGCACGGCTTGAACACGTCACCCGGTGAATGGACGTCTTGCATGATGTGGCCCCGACCGTCGAACATTGAATGTGCTGCAGACGCCGGCGTGAGAGCAAGAGTGCTTGCTTGCAACACGCGTAGGACAGGCGAGCGTCGCCCCACCGGCGGCCGGCGCCTTCCAGAATCGCAACGGGGCGGGGTTGACGTGCGCGATCCTGAACCTACAATTTGTCGACATTCAGTCACTCGACAAAGCATCTCGTGAACCATCGCCGCCGAGACCTGCTGCTTCTCGCAGCCGCCGCCACGCTCCCCGCCGCCACCCTTCATGCGCAACCGTCCGGAAGTCGCACGATGCGCATCGTCGTTCCATTTTCCGCGGGCGCACTGACGGACATCATCGCCCGCATCTATGCCGAGAAGCTGATGCCGCTCGTCAACGAGCCGGTGATCGTCGAAAACAGGCCGGGGGGAGGAGGGGTGACGGCGTCGCAATATTTGCTCGGCCAGCCGGCCGACGGCCAGACCATGCTTTTCGTTTCCTCGGCCCATGCGGTGAACCCAGCGCTTCGTAGCAAGCTGCCCTATGACACGGAGAGAGAATTTTCGGGTCTCGCGCTTCTTGCGAAGTCGCCGAGCGTGGTCGTGGTGCCGTCGGACCATCCGGCGAAGACGCTCGACGAGCTAATCCGGATGGGCAAGCAGAAGCCAGGATCGCTAAGCTATGGCAGCGCCGGAGTGGGTTCGGCCACCCATCTTGCAGGCGAATACTTTCGCACCGAAGCGGGCCTGCAGATGGTGCATGTGCCTTACAAGGGCGTGCAAGAGGCGGTGAGCGGCGTGGCGGGCAAGCAGCTCGATCTTGCGTTCCCGCCCATCGCGCTCGCCCTGCCGTTGCTGCGAGCCGGCCGAATCCGCGCGTTGGCCGTGACGGGCCCGGAGCGGGTGCCTACGATGCCCGACACGCCGACCGTGGCCGAGAAGGGCTATCCAGGATTCGATTCGAGCATCTGGTATGCGCTCGTCATGCACGGCGCCACACCCCGTCCCGTTATGAATTCGCTCGCGCAGCAGGTGCAGAAGGTCTCGGCAATGGCGGACGTCGCCGAGAAGCTGCGTTCACAGGGGCTCGTGCAGGAAAGACTCACGCTTGCCGAGTTCGACCAGTTCATCGCCAAGGAAGTTCGCGCCCTTGGCAAGCTGGCGCGCGACAGCGGCATCACCCCCGAATAAGGCAGGTGCATCCATGCCATTGACCAATGGGCAACCTCTTCTGCACACGCTGCCGTTGCAGGTGGCCGAGCGCATGGCGGCGCGCATCATCGAAGGCAACCACGCGCCGGGCAGCCGCTTGCGCGAGGTCGAGCTGGCGGAGTCCTTCGATGTGAGCCGCGCGACGATCCGGGAGGCACTGCGCCTGCTCGAGCAGCGGGGACTCGTGCGCATCCTTCCACAGCGCGGCGCCCATGTAACGCAGCTCTCCGCCAAGGAGCTGGACGACTTGTTCGAAGTGCGGGCGTCGCTTCTGGCGACGGGCTCTCGCCTCGTCGCGGAGCGGTGCACCGCCGCGAGCGCCGCCAACCTTCGGGCGTTGCTCGATCGTCTGCGCCAAGGCATCGGCGACGTCGACGCGTATGCGCGGACCAGCGCCGAGCTCGTGCACACCATCGTGCACATGTCTGGCAATGAGGTGCTCGCTAGTTACTGCGATGATTTCGCGCTGCGCATCGGCCGCTATGCCCGCATGGGCCTGATGACCGCAGCGCGCAGGCGCCGTTCGATGTCCATTTGGACGCGGCTCATATTCGCCATCACGCAACGGGACGGCGCGGTCGCCGCGGCGCTGCACGCCCAGCTCTCGCTCGAGAACCGCTCAGCGGCCCTTGAGGAGTTCAGGAAGTCACAGGACGGCGGGGCGCAGCGGGCGGGCCCCCCACTTCGGGCCCGCAAGAGGCCCCTTTCAACGGAGTACGCAGCATGACAACAATGACCGGTGGCCAGGCCGTCGTCGAATCGCTCAAGGCAGAGGGCGTCTCCCACGTCTTCGGGCTAATCGGGTCCGCGGGCATGGAGATCTTCGATGCCCTGTTCGATGCCAAGTCCGTGCGCTTCATCGGCGTGCGCGACGAGCGCACGGGCGTGCACATCGCCGACGGCTACGCCCGCGCATCGGGCAAGGCGGGAGTGTTCCTGGCGGGGCAGAACGGCCCAGGGGCCACCAACCTCGTTACGGGTATCGCGCAAGCCTATGCGGCTTACTCCCCGGTCGTCGCGTTGGCCGGCTCGCTTTCGTCGGCGCACATCTCCCGTGACGCATTCCAGGAGGTGGATCAGCAGTCGCTGTTCAAGCCCATCACCAAGCGCACGATGATGCTCACGCAGACGGCCCGCGTTCCTGAGCTGATGCGCGAGGCGTTCCGCGTAGCCATGAGCCCACGCCGTGGCCCCGTGCTGCTAAACCTGCCGCGCGACTTGCTGGCCGACAGCGCGGAGTTTGCGGAGGTGCCTTCGCCGACCGGCCGCCAGTTTGACGGCAGCTTCACTGGTTCGCGCGAATCGCTCGAGCAGGCTACGCGCCTGCTGAAGGGCGCCAGGCGGCCGCTCATCCTCGCGGGTGGCGGCGTAAAAAATTCCTTAGTGCACGAATCGGTCATTGCACTTGCCGAAGCGCTGCAGGCGCCCATCGCCCTTTCGCCGGGCCACGGCGATGCCATTCCCTGTACACATCCCCTTTACGCGGGGCAGGTTGGGCCGCGCGGCAACGCGGTTGCATCCGACCTGGCCAAGCGTGCCGACGTCATCCTCGCGCTCGGCACGCGTTTGGGTTTCAACACGACTTTCTATTCCTACGACAACCTGAACAAGGACGCGCGGATTGTCCAAGTGGAGGTGGAGCCAACTGCGATCGGCCGCTTCTTCCCGGTTGAGATCGGGGTGCTCGGCACGGCGGGTGAAGTGTCGAAAAACCTGCGGGCGCTGCTGGAAGGCCACAAGGCAAGCAAAGAGGTCCATGACTGGACGCAGGCTTTCGGGCAGGTGCGCCGAGCCATGCTTGAAAAGCGTGACGCGGATGCCGGGGAAGCCTCCGACCCGCTGCAGCCTGGCTTTCTCTTCAAGACGCTGCGCCAGGTGCTGCCCGACGATACGATGTACACGATGGATGCTGGCACCCTGTGCCTGCAGGCCACCGACAACATGCGCTACGTCCAGCCGCCCGCCCTGTTCACGCCGCTGGACTTCGGACTCGTCGGCTTTTCCTACGCGTGCGGGCTCGGCGTGAAGATCGCGCAGCCGAACCGCACGGTCGTTAGTCTGATGGGCGACGGCGGCTTCGGCATGGCGCACAGCGAGATCGGCACCGCCGTGCAGTACGGCGTCAACACCGTCTGCATTGTGATGAACAACGGTTGTTGGGGCGCCGAAAAGGCTTACCAGCGCGATTTCTTCGGCGAGCGCTACATCGGCGCCGACGTTCCCAACCCGCCATACGACGAGCTAGCGGAACTCTGGGGCGCGAAGGGTTTCCGCGTAGACCGCGCGGCCGACCTTGCCAGGACGGTTGCGGAAGCCGTCGCCTGCGGTAAGCCGGCGGTGGTGGACGTGAAGGTGGACCCAGCGGCGCTGTACAGCTTCCGCCGCGATTCGTTCAAGCATCGCGCCCAGAACAAGGGTTGAGGTGGAGCAGTTTGATTTCATCGTAGTGGGGGCGGGATCGGCGGGTTGCGCGGCGGCCAGCCGTCTGAGTGAGAGCGGTCGTTTTCGCGTGCTGCTCCTCGAGGGTGGCGGCGTGGACCGCAACATCTGGATCCATGTGCCGCTGGGGGTAGGCAGGCTGCTCACCAATGAGCGGTATGCGTGGAAGTTCGAGACCGAACCGCAGACGATGTTGCAGGGCCAGCGCATCTACTGGCCACGCGGCAAGGTGTTGGGCGGCTCAAGTGCGCTCAACGGCATGGCCTACGTGTGGGGAGACCCCACCGAGTACGACAGCTGGCAGGGTATGGGCATCACGGGTTGGTCGTTCAAGGACCTGTTGCCATATTTCAAGCGACTCGAGAACAACGTGTTCTCCGACAACCCGCTTCGCGGCCGAGACGGCCCCGTGCGGATCACCGATCGCGGCGCGGCCGATCGCGACCGCATTTCCGATGCGTGGGTGCAGGCGTGCCGCGAACTCGGCATCCCCGACACGCCCGACTACAACGCCGTGAGGTACGAAGGCGTGCGCTATCTAGAGCAGACGTCGTGGAAGGGCCGGCGCTGGAGCACGGCGGTGGCTTATCTGCACAAGCCGGGCAAACGCCAGAACCTGGAAGTGCGCACCGGTGCATTGGTCCGGCGTGTGATCCTCGAAGGCTCGCGGTGCACGGGCGTCGAGTACGAGTGGCAGGGCAAGGTGCAAATTGCGCAGGCCAGCCGCGAGGTGGTGCTCTGCGCGGGCGCGGTGCAGTCTCCTCAGCTGCTGGAGCTCTCGGGTATCGGCAATCCGCAGGTGCTGCAAGCTGTGGGCATCCCGACCATACATGCGCTGCCACACGTGGGCGAGAACATCAGCGACCACTTGCAGGTGCGTTGCACGTACCGTAGCCTCGTAGCGGGCACCATCAACGATCTGATGCGCAGCCCCATCTACAAGATGCGTGTCGGCCTGCAATACATTTTCACGCGGCGGGGCCTCCTCGCCGGCACGTCGTCGACGGCGCATGCGATCACTCGCACGCATGCCGGCGCGGCGCGGCCTGATGCGATGGTCCGGATCTATCACATCAGCGGCAAGGACCGCTATTCGAGAACCCCCGGAGCAGGCATCGATCCGTGGTCGGGCTTCTCGATCGGCGGTTTCATGCTGTATCCCAAGTCTCGCGGCAACATTCATTGCGCATCGGCCGACCCGCGGTCTTTTCCCCGCATTCAGCCGAACTACTTTGGCGAAGAAGAAGACCGCCAGACCGCGGTAAGCCTGCTACGCCTGATCCGCGGCATCGCCAAGCAGCCCGCACTCAAGGATGTTATTGCCGAGGAGCACAGGCCAGGCCCGGAAACGGAGAGCTATGAAGACCTGCTCGACTACGCGCGCGGCTCCGGCCAGACCGCGTGGCACACGGTCGGCTCCTGCCGCATGGGCGCATCCGCGCAAGACTCAGTGTTGGACTCCCGCCTGCGTGTGCATGGCATCGCCGGGCTGCGCGTGGCCGATGCATCGGTAATGCCAACTATCGCATCGTCGAACACGAATGCGCCCGCGATCATGATCGGCGAGCGCGTGTCCGACTTCCTGCAGGAAGAGGAAAGATGAAGCAAGACATTGCAACGCCAAATTGCGAGGACCACATTGCCCGCGGGGACTGGAACCCGCTGTGGGACCATTTGCGTGAACTCGATCCAGAATTCATGGAGGCGTACTTGGCATTTCGCAGCGTTCCGCACAAGACTGGCCCGCTGCCCCAGAAGACGAAGGAGCTGATCATGATCGCGATCAACGCCGCGACGACGCACCTCTACGCACCAGGCGTGCGCCGCCACATGAAGAACGCGCTTCGCGCAGGTGCCACCCGAGAGGAAATCCTGGAAACGATCCAGCTCACGACGGTGATGGGCATCCACTCGTGCAACTTGGCCGTGCCCATCCTTATGGAGGAAGTCGAAAGCTACGACAAGGAGAAGAACGGGGGCTAGAGAAGCCGGGCACTGCCGCCATTCCGATCCAGCGAGCGTCCGCAACAACACGGATCCAGCCCAGGAAGCGTTTAGTGCCACATGTCAGGTCCTTCTATTGAGGCGCCTGATGGCGGTCTGCCGTGATCTGCTTGTCTCAGCGATTCCATTACGGTATCGAGCAGGCATGGAGCTGTTGAACGTTCCGCAGACTTGTTTCGTGCCTTCCATCTGCGCCGCCTTGTGACGGCCCTTTTCCCGAACATCACCTTTGATGGACTTCTTTGACAGGCACTACACGTGCCTAGACAACATGTAGCGCCACAGGTTGAGGCGATAGTAGTTGTGGGGCTGCTGCTGCGCCATGCACCACACCGTGTACGACTACTCGAGCAGGAGCGTTTGCTCATCCGCTCTGCGATGGAAGGCGAAGTGCGAGTATGAAGCCCATCCCCCTGCGCGTTGGCGCCCAGACCTTGAGGGTGCGCGGCCGGGATATTTTTCCCGGCGTGATGGTTAGCGTGGTGGTGGCGGCGGCCGCTGCATTCCTCGGCCAGCACTACGGGGCGCCGGTGCTGCTATTTGCGTTGCTGCTGGGGATGGCCATGAACTTTCTGTCCGATGGCGGCGCATGCACGGCCGGAATCGACTTCACGGGCCGCCAGCTGCTGCGTGTCGGCGTGGCACTGCTCGGGCTGCGCATCACGGCCGGGCAGGTGGTCGAGCTCGGGATCGAACCCGTGATGATTGTGGTCTCTGGCGTGGTGTTGACGATCGGGCTTTCGATGCTTGCCGCAAAGTGGCTGGGCTTTCGCGGCCAGTTTGGGCTCCTTACCGGAGGCGCCACCGCGATTTGCGGCGCCTCCGCCGCCCTCGCGCTCGCCGCCGCGTTGCCTGAGCATCCTGAGAAGGAGCGCGCTACCCTCTTCACGGTGATTGGCGTCAGCGCCTTGTCTACGCTGGCGATGATCACGTACCCGGCGTTGGTGCGCCTGATGGGTCTTGACGCGCAGCAGGCGGGGATTTTCCTCGGCGGCACGATCCACGACGTCGCGCAGGTGGTGGGTGCGGGGTACAGTCTGTCGGCTGTTACCGGCGACACCGCTACCGTGGTCAAGCTGATGCGTGTGGCGATGCTGCTCCCTGTGATCGTGTTCGCGGCCGCTGTCGCTCGCAAAAGCGGCAAGGCGGAACCCTCGGCGAAGCGGCCACCGATGCTGCCGGGGTTTGCGGTCGGGTTCGCTTTGCTTCTGGCCGTTAACAGTCTGGGCTGGATTCCAGCGTCCACCGTGTCGCTCGGCAACGACGCATCTCGCTGGTGCCTCGTCGCAGCGATCGCCGCGATCGGCATGAAGACGCAATTGAAGGACGTTGCCAGCGTCGGCTTGAAACCGGTCGTCCTAATGGTCA
>JBDSAB010000544.1:0-3450 GCA_039922395.1 Caldimonas sp. | reverse complement strand
GATCGGATGGACGATCTGGATGCCGGCGTTGCTGACCAGCACGTCGACGCCGCCCCACGCGGCCACGACTTCGGCGACTGCGGCGTTGACCTGTGCCTCGTCGGTCACGTCGGCGCCGACCGCCATCACCGGGCAGCCCTGGCTCGACAGCTCGGCCGCGGTCGCTTGCGCCGCCGCCTTGTTCAGGTCGGCGATGACGACCTTGGCGCCTTCGCGCGCATAGGTGAGGGCGATTTCCTTGCCGATGCCGCTGGCGGCGCCGGTGACGATGCAGACCTTGTCCTTGAGTTTCATGCGGGTTCCGATCAACGAAGAGTGAGAAGGAGTGTCGTCCCGGAGGGGCGGCGTCGGGCCGAGCCGAGGCGTCGTAGCGCCGGGTCAGGGCTCCGATTCGACGGGCTTGCGCCGATTGTGATGTTCGCGCAGCGCCGCCTTGTCGACCGTCGCCGTCTTCTCGGACGGGCTCGCCGACGCGAGGTCATAGACGTGCACGCCGCTCACCTGGCGCGGCCGGTCGATCCAGCGCGGATCGTTCAGCGTGCGGGTCGTATCGGCCCGGCCCGACTCCCAGTGCTCGAGCATCGAGCGGCGCGAGAACTCGTAGTCCTTCGAATGGGTCTCGTAATGCTTGCTGCGGTAGATCAGGTGCACGACGGCGACCTCGGCCTCGCAGCGCAGCGCGGCGAGCGCGATCGCGTCCGGGTCGTCGCGCAGGCGCGCCGGCAGCTTCGCGACGAGGCGGCGCGCCGCCTGCGCGATCGCCTGCAGCTGGACCTCGATCGTCGTGTTCATGCGGGTCCGGCTCGAGAAGCGGATGTCCTTCTCGCGCTCGTCGACCTCGGGCAGGGTGCGCGGCAGCTCGCCGCGCGCCGGAAACAGATCGACCTGGAAGGCCACGCGCCGCTTCGTGCCCTGCTGGTCGAGCACGTACTGCAGCGGCGTGTTCGAGACCAGCCCGCCGTCCCAGTAGGACTCGCCGTCGATCTCGATCGGCGGAAAGCCGGGCGGCAGCGCGCCGCTCGCCATCACGTGGCGCGCGTCGAGGCGCTCGTTCGCGGTGTCGAAATACGCGAAGTTGCCGGTCCGGACGTTGACCGCACCGACCGAGAGCCGCGTCCCGCCGGCGTTGACCCGGTCGAAGTCGACCAGCCGCTCGAGCGTCGCCCGCAGCGGGCCGGTGTCGTAGTAGCTGATCGCGGCCACGCTGCCCGGCGGCTGGAACGGGGCTGGCGGCACGCGCGGTGCAAAGAATCCGGGGGCACCGAACACCGCGGCCATCAGCGCGCTGTTGCGGTTCTGGGTGCCGCGGTCGAAACCCGCCAGGGCCAGTGAAGCGGTACCGACCGGCTCGGTGACCAGCTCCCAGAATTCACGCAGCCGCTCGACGCGGTGCTGGGGCGGATTGCCGGCGATCAGGGCGGCGTTGATCGCGCCGATCGAGATGCCGGCGACCCAATCGGGCGTCTCGCCGTGGCCCTGCAGCGACTCGTAGACGCCGGCCTGGTAGGCGCCGAGGGCGCCGCCGCCCTGCAGCACCAGGATGGTCTCCTCGCGCGGGCGTCGGGTCGTCGGGCGAGGGGGCGCGGTCATCGTCGAGGCGGTCGGCAAGCGGCGTCGCGGCGCCGAAGCCCGCGAGAATACGCGACAGTGCCGTCCGGCGTGGCGGCGGCGCGAACGGCGCCGAGCCGTTGCGGTTCGGGCCCGGCGGCATGGCATGCTGTCGGCGCGGCCCCTGGATCTGCCGCGGAAGGTGCGCGATGAAACTGCTGCTGCTGAACGGACCGAACCTGAACCTGCTCGGCACGCGCGAGCCCGAGGTCTACGGCCGCACGACGCTGGCCGACATCGAGGCGACGCTGCAGCGCGAGGCCGCCGACCGCGGCGCGACCTTGGCGACGTTCCAGAGCAACCACGAAGGCGCGCTGATCGACCGAATCCAGGCCGCCCCCGCCGAGGGCGTCGGCTTCATCGTGATCAACCCGGGCGGGCTGACCCACACCAGCGTCGCACTGCGCGACGCGCTCGCCGGCGTCGCGATCCCGTTCATCGAGGTGCACCTCTCCAACATCCACCAGCGCGAATCGTTCCGCCACCACTCTTACCTGGCCGGCGTCGCGGTCGGCGTGATCTGCGGGTTCGGCCCGAGCGGCTACTCGATGGCACTGAATTTCGCCTGCCAGCAACTGGGCGCGACGCGCTGAGCCGCGCGTTGGCGAATCGCGCGTCCCTCGCCGGGGGACGCTCGTGTTCCGCGGCGGCTCAGGTCCGATAGCTCGGATCGCTGCGGTCGAGGCGGCGCAACAGGCCGGGCCAGACCAGCGCGCTGCCGGCGCCGCGCGTGACCAGGCGGATCTGCTCGCCGGCGTCGCGGATGATGTCGCCGTGGACCTCGATCAGGTCGCCGCTGGCGAGCGTTCCGCCGGCCTGCGCGCGGATCTGGATCGCGCAGCTCGCCTCGAAGGTGTACATCGCCTGGAACGCGTCGGCGATCGTCCGGCCGACGGTCAGCAGGCCGTGGTTGCGCAGCATCAGGAAGACCTTGCTGCCGAAATTCGCGACCAGGCGCGGCTTCTCGTCGTCGCGCAGCGCAACGCCTTCGTAGTCGTGGTGCGCGAGGCTCGACAGCACGAAGATCGACTGCTGCGAGATCGGCAGCAGCCCGCGTTTCTGCGCCGACACGGCGACGCCGTTCAGCGTGTGGGTGTGCATCACGCACTGGATGTCGTGGCGCGCGGCGTGCACCGCGCTGTGGATCGTGAAGCCGGCCGGGTTGATCGGAAACGGCGTCTCCTGCAGCACGTTGCCCTGCAGGTCGATCTTGACCAGGCTCGACGCCGTGATCTCCTCGAACATCAACCCGTACGGGTTGATCAGGTAGTGCTCGGTGTCGGGGATGCGCGCGGTGATGTGCGTGAAGACGAGGTCGTCCCACTTGAACAGCGCGACCAGTCGGTAGGCAGCCGCGAGGTCGACGCGGGTCTGCCATTCGGCGGCGGAAACCTTGCCGTCGAGCTTGGGGATCAGGCGGGCGAGGTCGGTCGGAGCATTCATGAGGGGCCTCGGGGTGCGGTGGCAGCGGGTTGCCGATTCTCGTCCGAACGGCGCGCCGCTTTCAGCCGGCGGATGATGCCGGCGCGGGTGGCCTCGGCGGCCCTCAGGGTGCAGTTGCGGCCAGGCGCGCGCGCCGCGCCGCGAGCAGGCTGCGCCCGAGCGGCAGGAACCAGATCAGCAAGGTCAGCAGGCCGAGGCCGCCGGCGATCGGCCGGCTCACGAACGCGAGCAGGTTGCCGTCGGACTTGATCATCGACGACACGAAGTTGTCTTCGAGCATCGCGCCGAGCACGACGCCGAGGATCAGCGGCGTGATCGGGAAGTCGTTGGCTTCGAGCACGTAGGCGACGACGCCGGCGATCAGCATGATGCCGATGTCGAACCCGGTGTTGTTGATCG
>JBDSAB010000543.1:0-7228 GCA_039922395.1 Caldimonas sp. | reverse complement strand
GTCGACGGCGCGGAGGGCGGGACCGGCGCGGCGCCGGTCGAGTTCACCGACCACGTCGGCGCCCCGCTGCAGGAAGGGCTGCTGCTGGTCCACAACACGCTGGTCGGCTTGAACCTGCGCGACAAGATCCGGGTCGGGTGCGCGGGCAAGGTGGTCAGTGCCTTCGACATCGCGCGGATGCTCGCGCTCGGCGCCGACTGGTGCAACGCGGCGCGCGGCTTCATGTTCGCGCTCGGCTGCATCCAGGCCCAGACCTGCCACACCGGCAACTGCCCGACCGGCGTGACGACGCAGGACCCGAAGCGCGAGAAAGCGCTCGTCGTACCGACCAAGGCCGAGCGGGTCTACCACTTCCACCAGAGCACGATGATGGCGCTGAAGGAGCTGGTGCAGGCGGCTGGGCTGAAGCACCCGAGCGAGATCGACGCATCGCACATCGTCCGGCGCGGCTCGGAGCACGGCGTCAAGCTGCTCATCAACCTGCTGCCGTTCATCAAGCCCGGTTCGCTGCTCGAAGGCGACCTGTCGCAACAGGTCTTTCGCACCTACTGGCCGATGGCCGAGGCGAAAAGCTTCAATCGGGTCGCGACGGCGGTTTGATCGCCGGGCGGCGCATCGCTGCTCTGACAACACCGAGGCGCGACGCGCGCCTTGTCGTCAGGTCGGTGGGCGCGTGTCGATGAAGCTCTGGCGCGTCTCCAGCTTGTCCGAGAGCCGCGCCAGGTTCTTGTGGTCACCGCGCCAATCGATTTCGGGAAAGCGGTGCTTCAGATACCCGAGCGCACACCCGACCGCGATGTCGGCGAGCGACAGGTGGATGCCGGTGCAATACGGCTTGTCGGCGAGGCCGGTGCTGACCGCCGCCAGCGAGGCCTCGATCTTGTGCATCTGCCGGTCGATCCAGGCCTGGCTGCGTTCGCCTTCCGCGCGGCCGGCCCAGGTCTTCTCGAGGCGCGCCAGGATCGCCGCATCGACGATGCCGTCGGCGAGCGATTCCCAGGTCCGCACTTCGGTGCGGCCGCGGCTCGACTCCGGGATCAGGCGACTGACCGGCGAGCGGGTATCCAGGTACTCGACGATGACGCGCGAATCGAAGACCGCCTCGCCACCCTCCATCACGAGACACGGCACCTTGCCGAGCGGATTCGACTTCAGGATCGCGTCGCTGGTCCAGACGTCCTCGAGCTCGAACTGGTAGTCGAGCTTCTTCTCCGCCATGACGATGCGCACCTTGCGGACATAGGGGCTCGTGAGTGCACCGATGAGTTTCATGGGAAATCGGAAGCCGAACTGGGTTTGATTCTACGGGGTGCGACCCGACGATCGGCCGCTCCGAGCCCGGTGTCCGCCCCCGCGTCCGCAGGGGTCGCAGGCAGTCGACAACAGCCCGCCGACTATGCCGATCGACGCGGCGCCGATGAGGCGCGAACCTAGAATCTCTCGTTTTCCGCCCGCGCTTTCCGATGCCCGCCTCCGCCCTGTCTGCCCTCTCGCCGCTTGACGGCCGCTACGCGGCAAAGGTCGCCGCGCTGCGTCCGCTGCTGTCGGAATACGGCCTGATGCACCGGCGCGTGCAGGTCGAGGTCGAGTGGTTCATCGCGCTGTCGGACGCCGGACTCGATGCCTTCACGCCGCTCGCTGACGGCACGCGTGCCGCATTGCGCGCGCGCGTCGACGCGTTCTCGGAAGACGACGCCGAAGCGATCAAGGCGATCGAGCGCACGACGAACCACGATGTCAAGGCGGTCGAGTACTGGCTGCGCGACTGCTTCGCAGCGTACCCCGAGCTCGCCGGCACCGAGTCTTTCATTCACTTCGCCTGCACCAGCGAGGACATCAACAACACCAGCCACGCGCTGATGCTGAAAGGAGCCCGCGCCGACGTGCTGCTGCCCGCGCTCGACGGCCTCGTCGCTCGTCTCACGGCGATGGCGCGCGAGCACGCCGACGTCGCGATGCTGAGCCGCACGCACGGCCAGACCGCGAGCCCGACGACGGTCGGCAAGGAGATCGCGAACGTGGTCGCCCGCCTTGCGGCGGCACGGGGCAAAGTCGCGCAGGTCGAACTGCTCGCGAAGATGAACGGCGCGGTCGGCAACTACAACGCCCATGTTGCTGCCTGTCCCGAGATCGACTGGCCGGCACTCGCGCGCCAGGTCGTCGAAGACCGGCTCGGCCTGCACTTCAATCCGCACACCACGCAGATCGAGCCGCACGATGCGATCGCCGAGCTGTTCGATGCGCTGG
The DNA here is from genome assembly GCA_039922395.1 of Caldimonas sp. Taxonomy (GTDB): domain Bacteria; phylum Pseudomonadota; class Gammaproteobacteria; order Burkholderiales; family Burkholderiaceae_C; genus Schlegelella_A. The sequence continues at coordinate 4,981 of JBDSAB010000543.1, read as the reverse complement.
TCCGCACCCACACGGTCCTGATCGACCTGGCGCGCGACATCTGGGGTTACGTCAGCCTCGGCTACTTCAAGCAGCGCACGGTCGCCGGCGAGATCGGCTCGAGCACGATGCCGCACAAGGTCAACCCGATCGACTTCGAGAACGCGGAAGGCAACCTCGGCCTGGCCAACGCGCTGCTGACCTTCATGAGCCAGAAGCTGCCGATCTCGCGCTTCCAGCGCGACCTGACCGACAGCACCGTCTTGCGCAACATGGGCGTCGCGCTCGGCCATGCGGTGCTGGCCTACGACTCCCTCGCGCGTGGTCTCGGCAAGCTCGAAGTGAACCGCGCGGCGCTCGACGACGATCTCGACGCCGCCTGGGAAGTGCTCGCCGAGCCGATCCAGACGGTGATGCGGCGTCATCAGCTGCCCGACGCCTACGAGCAACTGAAAGCGTTGACGCGCGGTCGCGCGATCACCCGCGAAGCGATCCGCAGCTTCGTCGAGTCGCTCGACATCCCGGGCGACGACAAGGCCCGGCTGCTCGCGCTGACGCCGGCGACTTACACCGGCCTGGCAGCGCGCCTCGCGCGCGACGTCGGCTGACGCCTTCGATCGGCAGAGCCGCCGCATGAAGTTCACTGCGATGCTGGCGGCGGCCGAACGCGCCAACGGGTCGCTGCTCTGCGTCGGCCTCGACCCCGAGCCATCGAAGTTCCCGGCGCGCTGGCGCGACGACCCGCGCCGCATCTTCGACTTCTGTGCCGCGATCGTCGACGCGACGCGCGACCTCGTGATCGCGTTCAAGCCGCAGATCGCGTATTTCGCGGCGCAGAGCGCCGAGGCGCAGCTCGAGCGTTTGATCGCGCACATCGCGAAGGTCGCGCCGCAGGTGCCGGTGATCCTCGACGCGAAGCGGGGCGACATCGGCGCGACTGCCGAGCAGTACGCGCGCGAGGCGTTCGAGCGCTACCGCGCCGATGCGCTGACCTTGTCGCCCTTCATGGGCTTCGATTCGATCGAGCCGTACCTGCGCCACGCCGACAAGGGCTTGATCCTGCTCTGCCGCACCTCCAATCCGGGCGGCGACGACCTGCAGGCGCAAGCGCTCGCGTCCGGTCCGATGCTCTACGAGCGCATCGCCGAGCTGGCGCAGGGTCCGTGGAACCGCAGCGGGCAGCTCGGCCTGGTCGTCGGCGCCACCTACCCGGAAGAGATCGCCCGCGTCCGCGCGATCGCGCCGACCTTGCCGCTGCTGATTCCCGGGGTCGGTGCGCAGGGCGGCGACGCGGCGGCGACGGTGCGTGCCGGCTGGCGCCAGCAGGACGGGCGGACCGTCGGCCCGATCATCGTCAGCTCGTCGCGTGGAGTTCTTTACGCCAGCGACGGTGACGACTTTGCCGTGGCGGCGCGCCAGAAAGCGCTCCAGCTCCGTCAGGAACTCGCGCTCGCCCGTATTTAGTTGGCGCTTCAGCGCCGAGCGGTCGTGTCCCCGCGACGCCCGGGCATTACCATCGCGGCCACATCGACCCACCCGGCGGCGCCGGGCGGCCTTGCCTTTTCGCGAACGAACTGCCGATACGAAGCACGCGCGCATGGCAACCTGGCATCCCACCCCTCCGGACACCGAGCTGTCCGGCTCGACGCGGGCGTCGATCCTGCTGACGTGCGTGGTCGCCGCCTGCGTGGCCGCCAGCGCGACCGCGCTGGTCCTGCTGCTGCTCCCGCGCGCCTGGGTCGTCAGCCAACGGATCCAGCTGGTGCTGATGCTGGTCGGCTTCGCGACGACCGGCAGCGTGCTGCTCGGCCAGAGCCTGCGCCGCGATCGCATCCGCGCGCAGACCCAGCGCGACCGCCGTTACCGCGGCTTGCTCAGCGTCGCTGCCGACTGGCACTGGGAGCTCGACCGGGATTTCCGCTTCACCTACATCAGCGCGCCGCTCGATGCCGCCAGCACGGCCGCACTGCAGCGCCGGCTCGGGCTGACGCCGTGGCAGGTCCCCGACATGGGGCTGTCGGAAGCGCAACTGGACGAACACCGCGCCGACCTCGAGGCGCATCGGCGCTTCAGCGGCCTGCTGTCGCGCCGGCGCGAATCCAGCGGACGCAGCCGGATCCACAGCATCGCCGGCGAACCGCGCTTCGGCTCCGGCGGCGTGTTCCTCGGCTACTGGGGCGTCGCTCGCGACGTCACCGAGGAGGTGCGCACCCAGCGCGCGATGACCGCCAGCGAGACGCGCTACCGCGAGCTCTTCGACCGCTCGCCGTCGCCGTTGCTGCTGCATCGCAAAGGCCTGATCTTCGACGCCAATGACGCGGCGGCGCGCCTGTTCGGCTTCGTCGATCCGGGCGGGTTGAACGGCTTTCCGATCGTCGACCTGTTCTCGGCGGGCGAGAACCGCGAGCGCATCGGCGAGCGCCTGTCGGTGCTCGAGCGCATGCCGGTCGGCGAAGGCATCCCTGTCACCGACTACCAGACCCGTTCGATCGACGGTCGCCAGATCATCGTCCAGGCCACCGCGGTCCGCGTCGACACCGCGACCGGGCCGGCGACGTTGTCGATCCTGTTCGACATCACGGCGCGCCAACGCGTCGAAGCCGCGCTCCGGCGCTCGGAGGCGATGCTGTCGCAGCTTTTCGCCACCAGCCCCGACTACATCGCGCTGTCGGAGCTCGAGAGCGGCCGCCATGCGCTGGTCAACGCTGCGTTCACGCGGCTCACCGGCTACAGCTCGGCCGAAGCAGTCGGCCGCAGCGCCGCCGACCTCGGCCTCTGGAACGACCTGAAAGATCGCGACCGCCTGCGCGGGCTGATCGACCTGCACGGCCGCGTCACCGACCTGCCGGTCGAGATTCGCACCAAGGCCGGCGAGCGGGTCTCGATGCGGATGTCGGCCGCGCGCTTCGCGATGGACAAGCGCGACTACCTTGTCATCAATGCACGCGACGTCACCGAGACCGAGCGAACCCGACTCGAGCACGCGGCGATCCTGGAGCGCGCCTCGATCGGCATCGCGTTCACGCGCGACCGCCGCTTCGTGCAGGCCAATCTGCGCTTCGAGGCGATGTTCGGCTGGGGCGTCGGCGAGCTCGCCGGCAAGCCGGGCGCCGCAGTCTGGACCAGCGATGCCGACTACGAGGAGATCGGCCGCATGGCCGGGCCGTTGCTGTCGGCCGGCAAGCAGTTCGAGATTGAGCGCGAGATGCGCCGGAAGGACGGCAGTCTGTTCTGGTGCCGCCTGCTCGGCCAGGTCGTCGATCGTTCGCAGCCCGGCCACGGCACCATCTGGATCGCCGACGACGTGACCGAACGGCGTCGCCTCGACCAGGCGCTGGCGTCGGCACGCGACGCCGCCGAGGCCGCGAGCAAGGCAAAGAGCGCGTTCCTCGCCAACACCAGCCACGAGATCCGGACGCCGCTCAACGGGCTGCTCGGCTTGGCCCGGCTGTCGCTGCGGCCCGATGTCGACCCGGACCGCCGCGACCACTACCTGAGCCAGATTCTCGACACCGCGCAAAGCCTGTCGGTGATCCTGTCGGACATCCTCGATCTCTCGAAGATCGAGGCCGGCAAGATCGCGCTCGAGGACTTGCCGTTCGACCTGCGCGAGCCGTTGACCGGCGTGTTCCAGTCGTACCGCACGATGGCCGAGGGCAAGGGGCTCGAGGTCCATCTCGAGATCGCCGATGACCTGCCCGACACCGTGATGGGCGACCCGGTCCGGGTCCGCCAGATCCTGACCAACTTCGTCACCAACGCGATCAAGTTCACCGAGCGCGGCAGTGTCCGCGTCGAGGCGACGACCGAAGGCTCCGGTGCGATCCGCCTGGCGGTCACCGACACCGGCGAAGGCGTCGACAGCACCACGCAACAGCGTCTGTTCCAGCCGTTCTCGCAAGGCGACAGCTCGACGACGCGGCGCTACGGCGGCACCGGCCTCGGCCTTTCGATCTGTCGCGAGCTGGCGCGCCTGATGGGCGGCGAGGTCGGCATGCACAGCCGGCCCGGACATGGCAGCACGTTCTGGGCGGTGCTTCCGCTGCGCCCGGCGGCGTCTGGCGCAACGCTCCTCAGCACCGAGGCGAACGATCTCGAGCGGCTGCGCGCCAAGCGCATCCTGCTGGTCGAGGACAACCCGGTCAACATGATGATCGCGGCGGCGACCCTCGAGCAATGGGGCGTGCGCGTCGCGCAGGCGCGCGACGGCCGGATGGCGCTCGAGGCGGTCGGGGAGGCGGTCGCCGCAGGCCGTCCGTTCGACGCGGTCCTGATGGACGTGCAGATGCCGGTGATGAGCGGCCACGAGGCCGCGGCCGAGCTGCGCAAGGGCTACGACGCCCAGGAACTGCCGATCATCGCGTTGACGGCGGCCGCACTCGTCTCGGAGCGCGACCAGGCGCTCGCCGCCGGCATGAACGACTTCCTGACCAAGCCGATCGACGCGGTGCGCCTGCGCCAGACCCTCGCCCGGCACGTCCGGATGGTGACCAATCGGTCGAGCGCTGACGCGGCGCCGGGCTGACAGCGCGGCACGGCACCGGCGCTCAGAGCATCAGCGGCAGTTCGCGCAGGCGCTTGCCGGTCAGCGCGAACAGCGCATTGGCGAGCGCCGGCGCGATCGGCGGCGTGCCCGGTTCGCCCACACCGCTGGGCGGGCGCGTGCTCTGCACGAGGTGGGTCTCGATCGCAGGCGCATCGGCCAGGTTCAGCATGCGATAGGCCGGGAAGTTGTCCTGGCGGACGACGCCGTTCTCGGTGTCGATGCGACCATGCAGCGCGGCGCTCAGACCGAACACGATCGCGCCTTCCATCTGCTGCGCGACGATGTCCGGATGGATAACAGTGCCGACATCGGCGGCGCAGACGACCCGTTGGACGCGGGGCCGGCCGTCGACCAGCGTGACTTCGACGACCTGCGCGACGATGCTGCCGAAGCTCTCGTGCAGCGCGACGCCGCGCGCCACGCCGGCCGGCAACCGCCGCGGCGCGCCATGGCCGG
>JBDSAB010000542.1:0-3988 GCA_039922395.1 Caldimonas sp. | reverse complement strand
GTGGAACTGCCGGTTGGCGGCCAGCAGGACCGGCGTGCCGAGGTCGAGCACCTGGCGGACGGCATCGTCGCGCGCGGCGGCCGGCACGCCGGGGTTCAGCGCCGCCACGGCCCGGCGCAGGCGGCCGACCAGCACGACCTGCCGGTAGCTCTCGCGCTCGGGCGTGGCGCCGTCGGGCGCCAGCTCCGGGCCGTATCGGTGCTGCCAGCCGACTTCGGCCAGCCAGCCGAGAGCCTCCCGCTCGAGCTGGTCTTCGGTCATCGTGGGGCCGGCGCCGGGCGCGGCCGTGCCGGCTGCGCCAGCAACACCGCATTCAAGGCCAGATTGACGTAGTAGTTGGTGCGGCCGATCTTGTGCTTGCGAACGAAGCCGCCGGCGGCCAGCTCGTCGAGGTACTTGGCTGCCGTGAGGCGCGACACCTGCAGGTCGCGCTGCACGTATTCGATCTTCGTGTAGGGATGCGTGAAGAGGTTGTTGATCAGGTCCTGGCTGTAGAACCGGTAGCCCTCGCGGATGCGGTGCTTGTAGTCGAACAGCGCGGCCTTGATGCCCTGGATCGTGGCGATGCCCTGCACCGCGGTCTGCTCGACGGCGTCCAACATGTAGAGCACCCATTCCTCCCAGCGCCCTTCCTCGCGCACCGCCTGCAGCAGGCGGTAGTAGTCGGCCTTGGTGCGGACGATGTGGCTGCTCAGGTAGAGCACGGGAGTGTCGAGCAGACCCTCCTTCACGAGGTAGAGCACGTTCAGGATGCGCCCGGTTCGCCCGTTGCCGTCGTAGAACGGGTGGATGGTCTCGAACTGGTGATGGATGAGCGCCATCTTCACCAGCGGGTCGGCCGCGAACAGATCGGGGTCGTTGACGAAGCGCTCGAGGCCGGTCATCAGCGCGACGATCTCCTTGGGGTCCTGCGGCGGCGTGTAGACGGTGCGGCCGCCACCGTCCTTCAGCGCGGTGCCCGGCAGCTTGCGAAACCCGGCGTTGTTGCGCTCGAGCTCGGCCTGGATGGCGATCACGTGGTTGGCCGTGAGCAGGCCGCTCGCCTGCACTTGCTCGAACCCGACGCGCAGCGCCTGGCGATAGCGCAGCACCTCCTTGGCGGTCGGGTTGGTGAAGGCATCGGGCAGCACGTCGCCCTTGAACAGCTCGTCGTGCGTGGTGACGATGTTCTCGATCTCCGAGCTGTCCTTGGCCTCCTGCAGCCCGAGCGTGCTGATCAGGATGCCCTGGTTGGGAATGGAGGCGGCGACGCCCTTCAGCTCGGCGAGCTGGCGGCTGCTGCTGGCCAGCTTCTTTAGGATGGCCGGCGTTTCGAAGCGCGCGACGGCGAGCTGTTCGAGGGGGGCTAGGGCGGGCATGGCGCGGGCCGGCGAGTAAAACGTGTATAGAAAATCCAATTTCCTATACATGTTAGTCGTCATCTGCTCAAAGAGCCCGGCTTTTTGTACACGTCGGCGGGCGTATGAAAGCGTGCATTTGATCTGCGGGGCGCCATCAAAGGCGCTATCGCTTAGGTAGGCCTGCGCGTTGGCGGGCCCGCCGCTAAGCCATCTCGCTGTGCCGAGGATCGGCCCGATGCGTCACCCTTCTTGGACTCGGCGGCGTCCATGATGGCGCGCAACTTGTCGGCGGTGGCAGAGCGTCTTCTGATGTCTTCGATCATTCGGTCTGCTCGTCCAGGCGGTTTTCAGTGGGGCGGGTTGCCGCTGACGCGCCGTCAGCGGCGTGCTGCGCCGCGCGCGCGGCCGCCACCGTCGGCGGCTCTAGCGGATCATTCCAGCGCGCCAGCGCCTCGGTAAGCGATTCGTCGCAGCGCTCGCGGTTTGCCGGCTGCCGCGCGCGGGCGGCGAAGGCCGCGGCGATCTCCGCATGCAGCGCGCCCTGGCGCCGCGCCACCTCGGTCGCGCGCTGCCAAGCGACCTGCGCGTCCTCATGCCGGCCTTGCGCGAACAGCAGTTCGGCATCGAGTGCGTGCAGCTCGGACGTGGCCGCATGCTCGCCCATTGCGTCGGCCAGCGCGAGGCCGTCGCGCACGCTGCCGGCGCCCATGTCGAGCCGGCCCGTGCGCAGGCACACGCTCGCGTGCTGCTGGTACCAGCGCGTCAGCCCGTAGCGCAGGCCGTGCTCTTCCTGCAGGCGGCGCCCTTGCGCCATGCGCTCGAGCCCGCCGTCGACGTCGCCGAGGGCCGCCTGTGCGCTGCCGCGCATCCAGACGAACGTGCCCGCCGCCCGCGGCAAGCTGTGGGCCTCGATCAGGGCGAGCGCGCGATCCGCCGTCGCCGCCTGGGCGGCGTGCTCGGATGCGAGACCGTGCAAGGTCGCGACGAAGCTGAGCGCGAGCACCAACGTCATCGGATGCTGCAGGCGCTCGGCGCGGGCCAGCGCCGAACGCCTGCGTGTGCCGGCGGCGGTCGGCCGGCCCTGGGTCCACAGGCACAGCGCCAGATAGCTCTCGAGCTGCACCGCCGGCTCGAACGAGAACAGCGCCGGTGCCAGCTCGCGATCGGCGCCGCGGTGGCGCTCGAGTGCGGCGAGCAGATGCGGTTCGGCCGCCGCCATCTCGCCGATGTGGACCAGCGTGATGCCCATCGCCGAATGACCGGCGAAGCGGAGCAGGTCGTCGTCGCGCGCGTCGGCGAGCGCCAGCGTCTCGGCTGCCATCGAGCGGGCGCGCGCCATGTCGCCGTGAACGAGCGTCGACCACCAGATGCCGTGCATCGCGGGCACCCGCGCCGGCGACGCCTGCAGCCCGTCCATCAGGCCGACGGTGCGCGCGAACGCGTGGCGCGATTCGGCCGACACGACGCCCTTGATCTCGGCCATCGCGACCCCGACCGTGACGTGCAATGCGGTCTCGGTGTCGCGCAGCAGCGTGCGGTCGGGCACCGTCGCGAGCAGGCCGAGCGCGCGCTGCGCGATCGCAGCCGCATCGGGCGCGGCGAAGCGGCCGAGGGCGACGCGGGCCGCGATCGCGAGGTGCTCGACCGCATGCAGCGGATCGGCGCCTCGCTCGAAATGCACCGCGACTTCGGCTGCGATCGAATCGGTCTGCATGGCGTGTGCGCTCAACAGCGCCGCCGCGAGCCGGCGATGCAGGCGCACGCGCGTCGCCGCGCCGATCCGCTCGTAGAGGACATGGCGGTGGACCGCGTGGACGAACGCATAGCGGACTGCGATGCGGCCGTCGGGTAACGCAGCGGAGCCGGCTTCGCGCAGGCAGGACCCGCTTTGCGCGAGGGCGTCGAAGACCTCCTGCAGGCGGTCGGCATCGACCTGGATCGCATCGGCGAGAGGCGCATGCAGGAACTCGACGCCGGCGACGCTGGCCGCCTCGAGCCAGCGCCGCGTCGCTTCGGGCAGCCGCGCATGCTGCTGCTCGATCAGGTCGAAGATGCTGCGCGGCACACGCCGCAACCGCAGCGCCTGTTCGGCGAGGTCGGCGGTCGCGCCGCCGGTGGCCTGCAGCTCGTCGGTCACTGCGGCCAGGAACAGCGGCAAACCTGCCGTGTGATCGTGGAGCTCGCGGATCAGCGCGTCGGGCCATGGCGCAACACCGAGGCGCCCGGCCAGATAGCGACCGGCGTCGCGTTCGGAGAACAGCTCGAGCTCGATCTCTTCGCACAGGCCGTGCCGGCGCAACTCGAGCCGAAGCTGCCGCAACGGATGCTCGCTGACGATCACATCGGCCGCCCGCAAGGTGCCGAGCAGCAGCAGCCGCGCGCTGCCGCGACGTCGCGCGAGGTAGCCGATCAGCTGCACGGTCGCCGGATCGCTCCAGTGCAGGTCCTCGATCGCGAGCAGCAGCGGCTGCTGCACCGTCATGCGGTCGAGCAGCTCGGCGAGCTCGCGCAGCATGCGGGCCTGAGTCGCGCCGGCGACCTCCTGCTGCAGCTGCTGCCGGTCGGCGGCGGTCACGTACCACGGCAGCTGCACCAGCCAGGTCGGTGCGACCTGGCGCAGCAGCGCGATCGTCGCCGCTTCATCTTCG
>JBDSAB010000541.1:0-3993 GCA_039922395.1 Caldimonas sp. | reverse complement strand
CCGCGAGCGGCACGACCAACAGCAGCGGCACCGTCGCGGCCGGCGGGGCCGCGTCGCTGTCGGTCAACCCGGGCGCCCGCGACGCCTCGAGCGGCAATGCGCTGGCCAACACGGTGACCGCGCTGGTGCCGCTGTCGGCGGTCGCGCGCTTCATCGAGAGCTCGACCGCGACCTCGATCAGCCACCAGGACACCGAGGTCGCGACGACGATCTCGTTCAACCTGGCTGACGGCGCAACGCTCGACGACGCGCGCCGCGTGATCGACCAGGCCGAGGCCGACATTGCGATGCCGACCAATGTGCGCGGCAGTTTCCAGGGCACCGCGCTGACCGCGCAGCGTTCGCAGGCCCAGCAGACCTTGCTGATCATCGCCGCGATCGTCGTGATCTACATCGTGCTCGGCATCCTCTACGAGAGCCTGGTCCATCCGATCACGGTGCTGTCGACCTTGCCGTCGGCCGGTGTCGGCGCGGTGCTCGCGCTGCTGATGTTCCGGATGCAGTTCTCGATCATCGCGTTGATCGGCGTCTTCCTCTTGATCGGCATCGTCAAGAAGAACGCGATCCTGATCATCGACTTCGCGCTCGAGGCCGAGCGCGCGCGCGGCCTCTCGGCTTTCGACGCGGTGCGCGAGGCCTGCCTGCTGCGCTTCCGGCCGATCCTGATGACGACCCTGGCGGCCGCGCTCGGCGCGCTGCCGCTCGCGATCGGCTTCGGCGAGGGAGCAGAGCTGCGTCAGCCGCTCGGCGTCGCGATCATCGGTGGCCTGATCGCGAGCCAGCTGTTGACGTTGTTGACGACGCCGGTGGTCTACCTTCTGCTCGACAAGCTGCGCCGCCGCACGCCGGCCGAGCGCGAACTGGCGCGCGGCGGCGAGGCGGTTGCGGCATGAGGAAGGCCACGGGATCCGGATGTCTGCATTGAAGCAATCCACGCTCGGTACGTTGCGGAGCGGATCTTGGCGCCGCGTCGCATGAAGAACGCAGGTCCCGCCCGCGTGAGAGTGCGCCGCGCGCACGGTGGCCAAGGCATTGCTGCTCAGGTCGCGTGTCCGCGCGAACGAGAGAACCTTGCAAGTCCGCAAGGCCGCTCGCGAGCCTCGCTCGTGCTGATCGCCGCACTGATCGCCGGCTGCGCCGCCGCACCGCCCTATCAGGTGCCGAGCGCACCGACGTCGCCCGCCTTCAAGGAAGCGCCGGCGGCCGATGCCGCATGGCTGCCGGCCGCGCCGGCCGATGCGCTCGATCGCGGTGACTGGTGGACCTTGTTCGGCGATCCCGAGCTCGACCGTCTGGCGTCGCAGGTGACGGTTTCGAACCAGAACGTCGCCGCCGCGGTCGCCGCCTACGCGCAGGCGCAGGCACTGGTGCGCGAGCAGCGTGCGGCGCTCTTTCCGGCGGTCGGCCTCGACGTCACGGCACGCCGCTCCGGCGGCCGCGGCAGCGCCTCGTCGGGCACCGCGCTGCAAAGCAGCCTCGGCGCGAGCTGGGAGCCTGACCTGTGGGGACGTCTTCGCAACAGCGTCGAGGCGGCCAGCGCCGGTGCCGCAGCGAGCGAGGCCGATCTCGCGGCGGCGCGCCTGTCGGCACAGTCCGAGCTGGCGATCAACTACTTCTCGTTGCGCGAGGCCGATGCCGAGATCGAGCTGCTGCGCTCGGCGGTCGAGGGCTACCAGCGCTCGCTGCAGATCACGCAGAACCGCTATGCGGTCGGCGTGATCGCGAAGACCGACGTGCTGCAAGCCGAGACCCAGCTCGCCAACACGCGCGCCGACCTGGCCGCGCTGCAAGGCCAGCGAGCGCGCCTCGAGCACGCGATCGCGGTGTTGATCGGCAAGGCGCCGGCCGACTTCACGCTCGGCGCCGCGCCTTGGCGCTCCAGCGTGCCGGCAGTCCCGCTCGTTGTCCCGTCGCTGCTGCTGCAACGCCGGCCCGACATCGCCGCGGCCGAGCGCGATGTCGCGGCGGCGAACGCGCAGATTGGCATCCAGCGCTCGGCCTATTTCCCGAACCTGTCGTTGAGCGGCTCGCTCGGCGCCGCCGGCTCGCGCGTTGCCGATCTGTTCAGCGCATCGGGAACGCTGTGGGCGCTCGGCGTGTCGGTCGCGCAGACCGTCTTCGATGCCGGTGCGACGCGCGCCCGGGTCGCCGGCGCCGAGGCGAGTCGCGACGCCGCCATCGCGCGCTATCGACAGACCGTGCTGACGGCGTTCCAGAGCGTCGAGGATCAGCTCGCGACGACGCGCGTGCTGGTCGAGCAGGAAGCGCTGCGCCGCGAGGCCTCGGCGGCGGCCGATGCGACCGAGGCGCAGATCCTGAACCGCTACCGAGCCGGCCAGCTCAACTACACCGAGGTCGTGACCGCGCAGGTCTCGGCGCTGAACGCGCGGCGCGCGCTGTTGCAGCTGGCGCTGAGCCGGCAATCGAGCGCGGTCTCGCTGATCCAGGCGCTCGGTGGCGGCTGGCACGTGCCGGCTCCAGGGGACTGAGGCTCAAGTATCGAAACACCCTAGGGTCCGCCCGTCAGGCCTCCGTCAAAATTCGCGGTTCCCCGGAGGCCGTTTTGATGGAAAAGACCTGGTTGAAGCAGTACCCCGCCGGCGTGCCCGGGACGATCGACGTCGAGCAGTACGCGTCGCTCGTGGCACTGCTCGATGAGAGCTTCCGCAAGTACGGCGATCGCAATGCCTACAAGTTCATGGGCAAGGCGATCACCTTCGCGCAGGTCGACGACGCGTCGCGCGCGCTCGCGGCCTATCTGCAGAGCCTCGGCCTCGAGAAGGGCGATCGCATCGCGGTGATGATGCCGAACGTGCCGCAGTACCCGGTGGCGGTCGCGGCCATCCTGCGCGCCGGCTACGTCGTCGTCAACGTCAATCCGCTGTACACGCCGCGCGAGCTCGAGCACCAGCTGAAGGACTCGGGCGCGAAGTGCATCCTGATCGTCGAGAACTTCGCGGCGACCCTGAGCCAGGTCATGGCTGCGGTGCCGACCAAGCATGTGATCGTGTCGGCGGTAGGCGACATGCTCGGCTTTCCGAAGTCGATGATCGTCAACTACGTGCTGCGCAAGGTGAAGAAGGCGGTGCCGGCGTTCCACATTCCGGGCATCGTGCATTTCAATCAGGCGATCGCGCAGGGCCGTGGCAAGACCTTCAAGCCGGCCGCCGTCGGCCCGGACGACATCGCGGTGCTGCAGTACACCGGCGGCACGACCGGCGTCAGCAAGGGCGCGGTGCTCTTGCATCGCAACCTCGTCGCCAACATCCTGCAGTCGGAGGCCTGGTACCAGCCGGCGCTGAAGAAGATTCCGGCCGGCGAGCAGCTCGTGACGATCTGCGCGCTGCCGATTTATCACATCTTCGGTTTCAACACGAACGTGATGCTCGGCATGCGGATGGGCGGCTGCAACATCCTGATCCCGAACCCGCGCGACCTGCCGTCGATGTTCAAGGTGCTGGTCGGCGAGAAGTTCCACAGCTTCCCGGCGGTCAGCACGCTCTTCCTCGGCATGGCGCACCACGCCGACTTCGGCACCGTCGACTGGAGCCACCTGAAGATCTCGGTCGGCGGCGGCATGGCGGTGCAGAGCGCGACCGCGAAGCTCTGGCTCGAGAAGACCGGCTGCCCGATCGTCGAAGGCTACGGTCTGTCGGAGACGTCGCCGTCGGTGACCTGCAATCCGGTCGACAGCACCGCGTACAGCGGCAACATCGGCCTGCCGATGCCGAACACCGAGGTCACGCTGCTCGACGACGACGGCAACGAGGTACCGGTCGGCACGCCGGGCGAGATCGCGATCCGCGGGCCGCAGGTGATGGCCGGCTACTGGCAGCGCCCGGACGAGACCGCGAAGGTGATGACGGCCGACGGCTACTTCCGCAGCGGCGACGTCGGCGTGGTCGACGAGCGCGGCTACTTCCGCATCGTCGACCGCAAGAAGGACATGATCCTGGTCAGCGGCTTCAACGTCTACCCGAACGAGGTCGAGGA
>JBDSAB010000540.1:0-6550 GCA_039922395.1 Caldimonas sp. | reverse complement strand
GTCCTCGCGATGCACTTTCCTTCGCTGCCGCGCAGCGCCCGGTGGGCCCTCTTCATGATCCTGATCGGCATGGCGACTTCGGCCCGGTCGTGGAGCAACCATGCGCTCTGCACCTGGCCCGCGCTGTCGGTGCTGCCGCGCGTTGCGCAGGCCGCGCCGGTCGCCGCCGAACCGCTCGAGGACTTCCTCGTTGCCGAGGGCAAGGCGCTCGCCACATTGCTCGACGAGGAGGAGCGCTGGGCACGGGTCCACGTGCCGACCTATCCGGCACGGCCCGATGGCCTCGCGTTCCGGGACGACGGTGCGAGCCCGGCCGAACTCCGGCGCCGCTTCCTGACCGCGCTCCGCGTCAATCCGGACGTGCGCCTGCGGCTGTACGTTCAGGTCCCGCCGGGCCAGGGTTACGGCGAGCGACGGGCGATCGGCGAGAGCGCCGTGACCACGTTGCAGCGCAACGAGACGACGCGTTCGAACCGCTACGCCGAGCTCAAGCCGGGCGAGGCGGTGCCTGTCGTCGATGTCATCGCGACCGCATCCGACGAGCCCGACCACGGGTTCGATATCGGCCTATGGGAGGACAGCGGCACGCCGTACGGACGTCAGTACGGCTTCGGCAAGCAGCCGTTCGGTGCCAACCCGCAAGTCGAATTCGCAAGCCAGGCACCGCTCCATGTCGGCTTCTTCCACGAGGCAGCGATCATCTACAAGGCCGGTCCCTTCCTGCAGCGCACCTATCCCGAGTACCGGATCCACCTGTACCAGGCGCTCGCGGCGCATGCGTTGCGCGCCGGTCATTCTTACTGGGGCTGGCGCTTCGCCGGCTGGGCGCTGCACTACATCCAGGACCTGACCCAGCCGTACCACGCGCGGGTGCTGCCGGGCCGCAGCGTCGCCGGCATGCTGTGGATCAACACGCTGTACCTCGCCGGCTGGAAGGGGCCGCGGGTGGACGCGGTCACGCTGGTCACGAATCGCCATCTCGCGCTCGAGAACTACCAGCTGTACCGGCTGCGGCGCGCCTATCTGCGTGGCGACACCAACGACGCGACGCTGGCCGCGCTGCGCAACGCGAGCCGCGATCCACCCACCCCTTACACCGAAAGCTCGCCGCGCGAAGTGATCACACGTGAGTCGAGCAGCTACGCCGACGCGCTCGACGAGCTGCTCGCGAAGACCCTGCCGCACAAGTACACGTCGGACCCGAATTACGTGCTCGGCGAGACCGAGACCGGCGTCGACTTGCTCGCCGTCGTCGCCAGCACCGGGCCGGCCGGCGAGGCGGCGATCACCGATTCGCTGGTGCGTCTGCTCGGCAACTTCGGCACCCACACGCGCGCTTTCGTGCGCGCGTTGCCGGAAGCGAAGCGCTAGGACCTGCCGGCGCGTTGGTCGCGCTGGTTGCAGTGGATTCCAAGCATCGGCCCGTGCTCGCGCGTCGAGAAAAGACCTAGTGCGCGCGACCTTCGAACAGGTCGCGGCCGCGCGCGAGAGCGCGGATCTTCGCGTCGGCGATCGGGCGCTTCAGCATCCAGAAGCCGCAGTCCGGATGGATGTACTTCACGCGGCCCGCACCGAGCATCTTCTCGGCCCGCTCGATCGCGCGGGCGACCTCGTCGGCCGACTCGACCTCGTTGGCCTTGATGTCGATGACGCCGAGGCCGAAGCCGATCTCCGGCTTCAGCGCCTTGAAGACCTCGATCTCGTCGGGCGGCCGGTGCGCGCACTCGAGCACAACGTGGTCGGTGTGCAGCGCGTTGAGGTAGCGGATCAGGCTCTCCCAGGTGCCGCTTTGCACGCTTTGCCCGCCGTAGTTGCCGAAGCACAGGTGCACCGCCGGCGTCGTCTTGACGGCGTCGAGCACGCGGTTCAACGCGGCCGCGGCCCATTCCCATTCTTCGGGATGGCCCGGCAGGTTCGCCTCGTCGAGCTGCACGATGTCGGCGTCGAGGTGTCGCACTTGCTCGGCCAGCACGTCGGCGATCGCGTCGGCGAGCTTCGCCGGGTCGCCGTAGTGGCGGTCGAGCAGCGTCTTCGCCAGCATGTGCGGGCCGGTCACCGTGAACTTGAAAGTGCGGGTCGCGAGCGCCTTCGCGCGCTGGCAGGCAGCGGGCAGGTCGAGCGTGCCGCTCGACACCGGGCCGTCGACGACGCCGGGCGGCCGCGTCCGAAAGCGCATGCCGGGCAGCGCGCGGTAGGCCGTCACCTCGTCGAAGGTCATGCCGTAGCGCACGCCCTGCATCGGCCGAACGAAGTACTCGATCATCCCGTTCGTCTCGGGATGGTTGACGTCGAAGCGGTACAGCTCGCCGTCGCAGACCACGTCGACGCCGGCCGCCTCCTGCGTCGCGATGACGACCCGGGTCGCGTCGATCAGGCCCTGCTCGGACGGCGCCGCGACCAGCCACTCGGGGACCGGGTACGACCCGACCACCGTCGTCTTGATGCGCGGCGCGGCCGTCATTTGGTCATCTTGACGGTGTTGTCGAGAAACTCGTTCGTGTACGCACTCTTCACGTCGAACGGCTTCTCCATCCCGATGTAGGTCTTGACCAGCTCGTAGTCGGTGGCCATGCGCGCGTCGTCGAGAACGCCGAGCGCAACCGACTTCGAGAACTTGTCGCTCATCAGCACCTCGACCAGGCCCCAGTTCGTCAGCTCGTTGTCGAACTGCAGCGCGCCGTTCGCGTCGAGCATCGCCTGCACGCAAGGCTTGGGCTCCTTCACGCAGGCGGCGAACGCCTTCTGCGTGACCTTGACGAAGCTGGCGACGACCGGCTTGTTCTTCTTCAGGTAGTCGCCGTTGACGATGATCGTGTTGCCGTAGGTGTTGAGGCCGACGTCCTTCCAGGCGACGAAGCCCATGTCGTCGCCGAGCTCCTTCTGGAAGATGTGGTGGATGTTGTAGAACGAGGTCGTCGCGTCGATCGACTTCGACTTCAGCGCCGCCAGCTTGCTGTTGGCGTCGATGTTGACCCAGGTCACCGAAGCCGGGTCGATGCCGTTCGCCTTCGCGAGGGCCGGCCAGATCGCCCGTGCGCCGTCGCCGGCCGGGTTGCCGATCTTCTTGCCGGCCAGGTCCTTGATCGACTTGATGCCGGAGCTCTTCAGCCAATACAGGCCCTGCGGCGAATTGGCGTAGACGTTGAAGACGCCGACCACGTCGGCGCCCTTGCTGCGCCCGACCAGCGCGTTCGCCATGTCGGCGAGGCCGATCTGGTTGGCGCCGGCCCCGACCTTCTGCACTGCGAGCGCCGAGCCCTTGCCCGGCTCGATGGTCAGGTCGATACCGGCGTCGCGGTACCAGCCCATCTTCTTCGCGTAGTAGTAGGGCACGTGGTCGCCGCCCGGCACCCAGTTGAGGATCAGGTCGAGTTTTTCCTGCTTCGGCTGGGCCTGCGCGGTGCCGCCGAGCGCGCCGAGCGCGAGCAGCGCGACGGCGAGCGAACGAATGAATGGCATGTCGTCTCCTGTCGAATGGGAAGGACGCGGACGCGAACGCGCCGGTCATCGAGGGTCGTTTTCAGTGTAGCAAGGGACCGTCCGTCGACGAGGCAGGTGCAACCCGGAGCCGCCTCGCGATGCGGACGTTGCTTGGGGAGGCGACAGCCTGATTCGCTCCCCTATCATCGGCAGCCGCCATGATCCTTCCGCCGACACCCGCGCCGACGACGGCCCTTCGATGGGCAGCCTGACCGACCGCTGGCCGCGGATGGCGATGGCCGTCGCGTCGCACCTCGTGCTGCTCGCGGTCTGGTACCTGTTCGTGAAGTTCGGCAACGTGCCGAAGTTCGTGATGCCGTCGCCGGTCGACACCGCGCAGACGCTGCTGGCCGGCAATTACAACTGGTGGGGCAATGCGCTCGTCACCGCGACCGAGATCTACGGCGGCTATCTGTTCGCGCTGATCGTCGGCGTCTTCCTCGCGCTGCTCTTCACGTGGTCGAAGCCGCTCGAGGCGCTGATGATGCCGCTGCTCGTCAGCCTGAACATGATCCCGAAGGTCGCGCTCGGCCCGCTGATCATCGTCTGGTTCAAGTACGGCATCGTGCCGAACATGTTGATTGCCTTCTCGATCTGCGTCTTCCCGATCCTGTTGACGACCGTGCGCGGGTTGCGCGAGGTCGAGCCCGACCTGCTCGACCTCGTGCGCACGCTGCGCGGGTCGCGCTGGCAGGTCTTCACGAAGATCCAGCTGCCCGGCGCGCTGCCGTACATCTTCTCCGGCATGAAGGTCGCGGCGATCCTGGCTGTTGCCGGCGCCATCGTCGGCGAGTTCCTCGGCTCCGACCGGGGCCTGGGCTACCTGATGCTGCAGGTGCAGGTGATGCTCGACACCGCCGCGATGTTCATGGCGGTGCTGCTGATCACGCTGATCGGCATGCTGCTCTACGGCGCCGTGCTGGTGCTCGAGCGCTGGCTGGTCGTGCCCGATGCGCGGGTCGGCTGAGGTGGCGATCGTGCGCGAGGCCTCCCCGGCGCCGTTCATCCATCTGGAGAACGTCTCCAAGTCGTACGGCCGGGGCGCGAAGGCGCATCTGGCGATCTCGGACGCGACCTTCGACGTCATGCCGGGCGAACTCGCCTGCCTGGTCGGCCCCTCGGGCTGCGGCAAGAGCACATTGCTGAAGATCCTCGCCGGCCTGCATCCGCACGACGACGGCGAGGTCGTGATGGGCTCTGCCGACCATCCCTTCGACCCGGCGCGCGACATTGGCATGGTGTTCCAGCAGCCGCTGCTGCTGAAGTGGCGCACTGTCCTCGACAACGTGCTGCTGCCGGTGGAGATCCTCGGCCTGCCGGCGCGGGAGGGCCGGGAGCGCGCGCGTGACCTGCTCAATCTCGTCGGCCTCGCCGGCGCCGAAGACAAGCGGCCCTACGAGCTGTCGGGCGGCATGCAGCAGCGCGCGGCGATCGCACGCGCGCTCGTTCACGACCCGAAGCTCGTGCTGATGGACGAGCCTTTCGGCGCCCTCGACGCGCTGACGCGCGAGAAGATGAATCTCGAGCTGTTGCGGATCTGGAAGCAGTCCGGCAAGACCATTCTGTTCGTGACCCACGGCATCTCCGAGGCCGTGTTCCTCGGCAGCCGCGTCGTCGTCCTCACCGCCGGCCCGGCGCGGATGGCCGACAACTTCGAGATCGAGCTACCGCATCCGCGCACGCTTGACATCAAGACGCACGAGGCGTTCGGCGTCTACACACGGCGCATTTATCGGCTTCTCGGGATGGAGTAGACGCGGCCGAAGTCGCGTCGACTCGGCGTGAACCGGTCGCTCGCGCCAAGCGGTTCCAGCTTTGCGAAACCGGGATCGCGAGGTGCGCGGGTATGACCGGACTCAGAGGTCCGTGCGCAGGCGCCAGATCTCCGGGAACAGCACCACGTCGAGCATCTTGCGCAGGTAGCCGACGCCGCTCGTGCCGCCGGTGCCCCGCTTGAAGCCGATGACGCGCTCGACCGTCGTCACATGGCGGAAGCGCCAGAGGCGAAAGGCGTCCTCGAGATCGGTCAGTTCCTCGCCGAGCTGATAGAGGTCCCAATGCGCCTTCGGGTCGCGGTAGGCGACGAGCCAGGCCTGCTCGACCCTGTCGCTCGCCTCGTAGGGGAGAGTCCAGTCGCGCTCGACGTGGGACGCCGGCACCGGCAGGCCGCGGCGCGCGAGCAGGCGCAGGGCTTCGTCGTAGAGCGAGGGCGCACGCCACGCCGCCTCGACCTGCGCCAGGATCTCCGGTCGGTGAGCGTGCGGCTTGAGCATCGCCGCATTCTTGTTGCCGAGCATGAACTCGATGCAGCGGTACTGCCAGCTCTGGAAGCCGCTGCTGTTCGAGAGATACGGGCGGATGGCGGAGTATTCCGGCGGCGTCATCGTCGCCAGCACGTCCCAGGCATGGACGAGCTGCTCCATGATCCTGCTGACGCGAGCGAGCATCTTGAAGGCGCTGCCGAGTTCGTCGCGGGCGACGCACTGTACGGCGGCCTGCAGCTCGTGCAGCAGCAGCTTCATCCACAGCTCGGTCGTCTGGTGCTGGACGATGAAGAGCATCTCGTTGTGTTCGGGCGAGAGCGGATGCTGCGCGCCGAGAATCTCGTCGAGGTGCAGATAGTCGCCGTAGCTCATGTCCTTCGACAGGTCCAGGCGCGCGCCTTCCTCGGCGACGATCCGTTCGCCGGGCGACGGCGGCTTGACGGTGTCGTTGCTCATGTGACCGCCGCGCGCTGGTGGAATCGCGCGCCACGCCATTCGTCGCTGACGAAAACCGCATCGAGCGCGGTGACCGCGTCCCAGACGTCGACGAAGCGCGTGTACAGCGGCGTGAACCCGAAACGAAGCAGGTCGGGTGCCCGGAAGTCGCCGATGACGCCGCGCGCGATCAGCGCCTGCATGATCGGGTAGCCGCCATCCGTGTGTGCGAAGCTCACCTGGCTGCCGCGCTCCCCCGTGACGCGGGGCGTCACCAGGGTCAGGCCATGATCGGCGCAGCGTGCCTCGACGAGTTCGATGAACAGCGTCGTCAGGGCGAGCGACTTGGTGCGCAGCGCGGCGAGGCCGCC
>JBDSAB010000539.1:0-3071 GCA_039922395.1 Caldimonas sp. | reverse complement strand
AACGAATCCAGCGTGAAAAAGGCAGCCAGCGCAACGAGCATCAGAACGAATCCCGCGGCACCGTGCAGGAATCCCTGCCCCGCCTCGTCGCCGAGGTGATAGGTCACCAGAACCAGCACGATGACACGGCACATGTTCGCGATGAAGGCGATCGGCAGGATCGACGCCAGCATGATCGCGTTGTGGAGCTTGCTGGGGCGCCGCATGATGTACATGAACAGCGTGCCGAGTGCCGCCAGGCTGAACATTGAATGCAAGCCCGAGCACGCATCCGCGACCAGCAACTGATATTGGCCGATCGAGAGGATCACGCCGGACTGAGCGATCGGATAGCCGACCGCGTAAAGGATTGACACCACGATCGTCGAGATCCATTGCTTCAGCGGCCCGGTGATCGCGTCGACCAGAATCCCGGGCAGCGGGATCATGAAGACCAGATAGAACACCGGAAACCAGGCCGCACGCAGTGCCGCAGGGCCCTTCAGGAGAAGCAAGGCACCCGCAATGACGAAGATCTGGGACCCCATCTCGAAGATCGAGATGCTGAACACTCGGCCGACGATGTACATCAGCAGGCCGAAACCGAAGACCGGCACACCCAGCCACGGCGTAGGCCGTGCCGGCGCCTCCGCGATCTCGTTTCGCAGAGTCCAGAACAGCCAGCCGACAACCGCAAGCACGATCGCCCCGTGCGCATGTTCGTCGGCTTGCCAGATGGTGCCGGCCGCCCACCAGTAGACTGGCAGGTACATGACCGCATAACCGGCCAGCGCGATCAGCAACGCTCGGGGCGCGCTTCCTTCAAAAGACAATCGCGCAGGGGCCGGCAGGACACTGCTCACTTCACCGCCTTCTTCAACGGCATCTCGTTCAGCACCGAACCGACCACGGCCACGCCGGCGCTCATCAGCCCGCGCACCATATCGTTAAAATCGGCCATCCGTGTTTTGTCGCTGCGGGCGACCGCGAGCGCGGCGCCGGTCCGAACGGCCATCATCGCTCCGTCTTCACCAGCTGAAAGTGCCGGAGTGTCAATGATCACGACGTCGAAGTTGGCCTTCACCTGGATCAAGAACTCGTCAAAATTGAGCCGATTCAGCAGTTCGAGCGGGTTCGGCGGGATCGGGCCGGCCGGCAGGACGCAGAGACCCGCCAGATCCGGAATGCGAACGATCGCTTCTTCGCGCGAACGGCCGGAAAGGACGGTCGAGAAACCAACCTTGTTCTCCAAAAAGAACAATTCGTGCTGGCGCGGCGACCGCAGGTCGGCATCCACCAATAGGGTCCGCTCACCCAGTTGTGAAAAGACGATTGCCAGGTTCGCCGCCAGATAGCTGCGGCCGTCGAAGCGGCCGGCGCCCACCACCGTCAGGACCTGACGCAATTCGGCTTTGTCGAACCACCGCAGCATCAGCTGACTGCGAATTGCGCGCAGTTGCTCGACGCGCGGACTGAACGGCTGGTACGCCGCGACGAGTTCATCACTGACCGGCTTTTTCTCGCCGGGGATCTTGCGCAAGTAAGCGTAGGAGAACTGGCGCGACAACGCGTACTGGATGTCGGCTTCGGTCAGCAGACCGAGCTTGACGGCGGCTGCACCGAAGCGAAGGTTCTCGTCCTTCTGCAACTGAAGAACGCGTTCTGCGTCCTCGGGCGTCAGCTGACCACTTTCGATCAGGATGCCGCCCAGCGAACGCGTAGCGCGTGGCGCGCCGCCCAGCATTGAAACCTGCATCTTCATACGCCTGCTCCCGGAGCCGCGAGGAGCGGCGGTGAGGGACCGGCGGGCACACTCGTGAGCAGCCTGCGGAACACCGGCCGCTTGGAATTGGCGGGCCGCAGCACGCCGACGACCGGTACGCCCGGAATGGCCATCAAATCCTCCGGATCACGGATTCGGCGATCCATCAGCTCGATGCCGAGCGCAATCGCAAGACCGGCCACGAGGGCGCCGAGCACCGAGGCCAGCACGCCGTTGAGGATCTTCGGCTTCGACGGCTGCAGTGGCTCAACGGCCGGACTCAGCAGGCGGGTGTTCGCCTGGTTGTTCTGGCTTTCGAGATTGAGCTGCCCGACGCGCGAGGTGACCGCGTCGTAGGCCCGCTGGGCGGTGTCGACATCGCGCAGGTACACGTTGATCTGGTCGCGGTCAGAGCGCAGCGACAGGAGCTGCTGCTTCTGCTGCGCCACCAGCGTCTTCAGTTCTTCGATCTTCTGCGAGCTGCCACGCTTGGTGACCGAAGCGCCACCCGACACGCGGCGGGTCTCCGCAGCGATCTGCTCCTTCAGCTCACCGATCTGTGCTTCGAGCTGCACCCGCGTCGGATGGTTCTTCCCGACGATCGCACTGGCTTCCGTGAGCTTGGTCTGCGCCGACGCGAGCTGGGACTTCAGCCCCTGGATCGGGCCGCTTTGCAGGATGTCCGGCGACGTCTCGGTGCCCGTGTTGCGCTGCCGTGTGGTCGCCTCGACCTGCTCGGTTTGAGCCGAAGCCAGCTGAGAGACGAGCGTGTTGTAGCGGGCGTTTTCCTGGTCGAGTCGTTCATCCGAGACGACGATGCCCTTGTCTTGCTGGAACTTCGAGAGACGCGCCTGCGCCTGCTCGAGGTTGCTCCGCATCACCTTCGTCTGTTCGTCGAGAAACGCCGCGGATTGGCGTGCCGGCGCGATGCGCAACTCGACCGAGATGTCCATGTAGGCCTGCGCGAAGGCGTTCGCCGCGGCCTGCGCGAAGATCGGGTCCTGCGCCGAGAAGTAGATGTTCAGGACATTGCTGCCCTGCGACGGATCGACGCTGAGCCCGCGTTGCAGCAAGCCGGCGAAATAGCGATCGAGCGGAATCTTCGCGTCGGTCGCGTCACGCCATTGCTGAACCGCGCTCGCCGACCGCTCGACGCCGAGCATCTTGACCACTCGCGAGGCGACGCGCTCGCTCTTGAGAACCTCGACCTGCGTGGCCATGAAGCCGGGCGCGGCCAGTGCAGGAGCCAGCGCACCCAGCGCCGGGTCGACCCGCACCTCGACGATGAGCGACGTCTCCGCGGTGTACTGCTTCGGCAGCAGCAACGTCG
>JBDSAB010000538.1:0-9640 GCA_039922395.1 Caldimonas sp. | reverse complement strand
GGGTAGACGATGTCGAACTTGTCGGCGCCGAATTCCTTCCGCGCGAGGTGCGCCTCGTTCTCCCAGGCCAGCAGCACGTCGCCGATGTCGCGCCGGGCGAACGTGACGGTCGAGCCGCGCGCGCCGGAGTCGAGCACCGGGACGTTGCGGTAGAGCTTCGCGATGTAGTCGCGCGCACCCGCGTCGGTGCCGCCGGGCTGGCGCAGCGCCCAGCCGTAGGCCGCGAGGTAGTTCCAGCGCGCGCCGCCCGAGGTCTTCGGGTTCGCGGTGATCACCGAGAGGCCGGGCCGCACCAGGTCGCCCCAGTCGCGGATGTTCTTCGGGTTGCCCTTGCGGACCATGAAGATCGCGGTCGAGGTGTACGGCGTGCTTCGATGCGGCAGGCGCTGCTGCCAGTCGGCGGGCAGCAGCTGCGCACGCGAAGCGATCTCGTCGATGTCCTGCGCCAGCGCCAGGGTCGCGACGTCGGCCTCGAGGCCGTCGATGATCGCGCGCGCCTGCTTGCCGGAGCCGCCGTGCGAGGCCTTGACGGTGACGCTGTCGCCGGTCTTCGCCTTCCAGGCCTGCGCGAAGGCGGCGTTGACTTCCTGGTAGAGCTCGCGGGTCGGGTCGTACGAGACGTTCAGCAGCGTGACGTCGCGCGCAGCGGCGCTGCCGGCGGTGAGCGCGACAGCAAGGGCGACGGCGAGGCCGCGCCGTCTGGAGAGGCGATGCATGGGTTCGGTCCTGGAGGTGGGGCAGGCCGGACGACGACCTGCAAGCCACGCATCCTAGGAAGCCGAAGTCATGCCGTGAACGAACGATTCCGCCGATCGTTATGCGAAAAGCGTTGGACAACGCTTTCCGCGGTCGATCGAACTCAGGCGGTGCGCCGCTTGGCGCGCCGCGCCGCGGCCGAGACCGCGAGCAGCCCGCCGAGCATCAGCGCGTAGGTCTCGGGCTCCGGAATCGGCGCGGCGGTCGCGAGGTCGGCGAGCGCGACCGCGCCGCCGATCGAGCCGATCAGGGTCGCGGCACCGGTCGCGAGGTTGATCGCGAACAGCTGCGAGCTGCTGCCGCCGGGGACGGTCAGCGACGCGAACGACAGCCCGCTGAGCGGCGAGATGTCGAAGCCGACGAGGTCCGACGTGTTGAAGCCGAGCGGCCCGAGGGTGTTCAGGGTGCCGTTGTTCGGCGGGATCTGGGTCGCCAGGATGTCGAGGTTGGAGTCGATCGCATACAGCGTCGTCGTCGTCGCGCCCGCGAAGCTGTTCGTGTAGGCCGAGCCGACGACCCGGGGTGCGGTGCCCGCGTTGGCGTCGGCGACGGCGAATGCGAGCACGCTGTCGGTGGCGGCCAGGGCGCCGTCATTCGGGTTCAGGCGCAGGTTCTGGCCGGTGTTGCTGGTCACGCGGATGCGATCGACGGTCGGATTGAAGTCGAAGCCGAACGCGGTGCCGCTCAACGTGAAGGCGCCGGCGCTGCCGATCTGGGTGGCGGCACCGGTGGCGGTGTTCAGGCTGTACAGGCGACTGCTGCTGCCGAGCCCGAACAGCGTCTGCGTGGCCGGCCGGAAGTCGATGCCGAGGATCTGTTCGCCCGCCTGCAGGCCGGTGATCGAGACCGACGAGATCGTGCCGGGGCTCGCGCTGTCGAAGCCGAGCAGGCTGTTCGTCGTGGTCAGGCCGATCAGCGGTTCGGCGGCGGCGGCGGTCGCCAGGCCGAGCGCGAGCGCGCCCAGGAGGGGTCGGAGCGGGAGTGCTTTCATCGTGTCCTCGAATGGTTTTGGTGGGTCGGACCGGAGCGACGCCGCGGAGGAGCTGCCACGCGCGGCATTCCGGCAATCTGCGTACGCGGGCCTTTCCGATCCGGATGCCGGATCGGCGCGATACCGCAGCCGGCGAGTCGGGTACTCCGGCGGAGCCGTCGCGTGAGGCCGGCGGAACCCGATGGCACACTGCACCGATGCCCGAGCTGCCCGACATCGCGGTCTACATCGACCGCCTCGTCGCGCGCATCGTCGGGCACCGGCTCGAGGCGGTGCGGCTGCTCAACCCGTTCCTGCTGCGGACCGCGTTGCCGCCGATCGCGTCGACCAGCGGGCGCACGGTGCAGGGCGTCGAGCGGGTCGGCAAGCGCGTCGTGATCGCGCTCGACGTCGACCTCTTCGTCGTGATCCACCTGATGATCGCCGGCCGCCTGCTCTGGCTCGCGAAGGGCAAGACGACAGCGCGCAACGCGCTCGCCTTCTTCGAGTTCGACAGCGGCACGCTCGCGCTGACCGAGGCCGGCAGCAAGCGGCGCGCGTCGCTGCACGTTGTCGAGGGCCGCGCCGCGCTGCGCGCGCTCGACGCCGGCGGCATCGACGTGCTGGCGGCGAGCCGCGACGAGTTCGCCGCGCGGCTGGTGTTGGAGAACCACACCTTGAAGCGCGCGCTGACCGACCCGCGCCTCTTCAGCGGCATCGGCAATGCGTATTCGGACGAGATCCTGCATCGCGCGCGGCTGTCGCCGGTCTCATTGACACGGTCGCTGAGCGCCGAGGCGATCGACCGGCTGCATGCGGCGACGCGCGCGACCCTGCTCGACTGGATCGAGCGGCTCGGCCGCGAAGCTGGCGACTGGCCGGCGAAGGTGACCGCATTCCACCCGCAGATGGCGGTGCACGGTCGCTTCAAGCTGCCGTGCCCCGACTGCGGTGCGCCGGTGCAGCGCATCGTCCACGCCGAGAACGAGACGAACTACTGCGCGCGCTGCCAGACCGGCGGCCGGCTGCTCGCCGACCGCGCGCTGTCGCGGCTGCTGAAGGCGAACTGGCCGAAGAACATCGACGACGTCGTCTGATCATCGGGGTCGCGTCCGGCGTCCGGTCCGGGTTGCATTTATTTGGGTGGCGTTGGCGGCGGTGGTCGAACCGGCGCCTCTCGCCCAGGTCACGCAGCCGGCGCAGTTCCGCGTGCGCTCGCGACCTCGCCGTAGTGTTCGAGCATGCCGCCCCAGCCGTTCGGGGAGCTGAAGGTGTCGTGCATCGCGGCGGCGTCGGCGCCGTAGACATCGAGGCCGCGGTGTTCGAGCTCGACCTGCGTGCGCTCGGCGTCGAGCGCGGTGAAGCGGACCTCGACCTCCGACTGGATCGCCGGATCGTGCTCGAACCGCGCGTTCAGCTGCCAGGCCAGCACGACGCGCGCTGGCGGCTCCCAGGCGAGAACGTGGCCCCAGTCGCATTCGCTGCCGTCGACGCCGCGCTCGAACCAGCGCCCGCCGGCCCGCGGCTCGACGCGCACGTCGGCGCAATCGGCCGCGCCGATGTGGTGCGACACCATCGGCCACCAGGCCCCCATGCTGGCGGTGAAGACGTCGAACGCGACGGCACGCGGCGCGCGCACGAGCACGCTCTTCTTCACGGGCTGGACGGAGGGATTCGGAACGGCAACGGTCATGGTTTCTTCTCCGGTCGGTGGGAACGGGCCGCCGACTCGGCAGCCGCCTTGAAACGCGCCAGGCCGACGTCCCACATGCTGTCGATGAAGTCGCGGATCGAGGCGACGCCGTCGGGCCGCGGCCGGTAGCGGTTGCGCGTGCCGGCCGCCTCGCAGTCGATCAGGCCGGCGTCGGCCAGCACCTTCAGGTGCTGCGAGACGGCTGGCCGGCTGACGCTGACCGCGCCGGCGATCTCGGCGACCGACTGCGGCTCGTGCGACAGCAGCAGGAACACCTGCAAGCGGGTCGGGTCGCCGAGCGCGGCGAAGCGGCGGGCGGAGGCGGCGATGTCAGGACGGCGCATGGTCGGAATCGGCTTACGGTAAGCATATACTTACCAAATGGAGGTGTCAACGGGTCGTGCGCGATCGGCAGCGTTAGCGGTCTGGATGTTGAAGGTGGGCGAGACCGCGCCGCCTCGCGCGTTGCCGAAGCGCGGTCGGCGCGGTGGCCTTGCCGGCGCACCGCAATCGACCCGCGACTAGCGAACCGAAGTCTTACTGGCCCCGCGCCCGATGAGCGCCTCGCGCGCCCGTTCCAGCGCGCGCCAGAAGCGCGCGTCCTGCGAGGTCGCGAAGTTGATGCGCATCAGCGTAGTCGGCCGCGGCACCGCGTGGAACAGGGCGCCCGGCGCGATGAACCAGTCGTCGAGCAGCGCGGCGGCGAGGCGCTCGGTGTCGACGCCGGCGTCGACCCAGCCGAACAGGCCGCGTGGCGGGGCGGCGAAGCGGCAGCCGTGCGCTTCGGCGAGCTTGACGGTGCGCGAGCGCGCGGCCTCGAGCTTCGCCATCACGCGCTCGGCGTGGCGGCGCAGCAGGCCCTGCTCGAGGCAATGCGCCAGCGCCTGCTCGGTCAGGCCCGGCGTCGTCAGGGTCGACAGCAGCTTGGTGTCGACGAAGCGGTCGACCAGCGCGGCCGGTGCGGCGAGGAAGCCGACGCGCCAGTTCGGCACCAGGATCTTCGAGAAGCCCGAGATGTAGATCGTCCGCTCGAGCGCGTCGAGGGCGGCCAGCCGCGGCAGGTGCGCCGGCGCCAGGTGCGCATAGGTGTCGTCCTCGACGATGTAGAGGTCGTGCGCCTGCGCGAGCTTCAGCACGCGGTGCGCCGACTGCAGCGAGAGCGAGGCGCCGGTCGGGTTGTGCAGCACCGAGACCGTGACATAGACGCGCGGCCGCTCGTGCGGCTTCTGCGCGGCGATCAGGCGCTCCATCGCGGCGAGGTCGGGACCGTCCTCGCCGCGCGGCACCGGCAGCACGCGCAGGCCGAGCGCAGCGAGGCGCGCGTACTCGACCGACCAGCCGGGCTCATCGACCAGCACGCTGTCGCCGGCGTGCGCCAACGTGCGCGTCACGATGTCGAGCGCATGGGTCGCGCCGACCGCGGTGACGATCTGCTCGGGCGCGGCGCTGACGCCGAAGTCGGCGAGCTTCAACGCGAGGGCGCGGCGCAGGCGCAGTTCGCCGGCCGGGTCGCCGTACTGCAGCGACAGCGCGCCGAGCTGCGCGCCGCTCGACACCTTGCGCAGCGCGCCGGCGAGCAGCGGCGAGTCGAGCCATTCGGCCGGCAAGGTGCCGAGCGCCGGCATCGGCCGCGCGCCGGGCGGCTGGAACATGCCGCGGATCAGCGAGGTCGCGCTGATCGGCAGTGGAAGTCGCGGGCTGGCGGCGTCGCGCCGTCCGGCGGGACGATTTGCCGGCGCCGCTTCGTCGGCGAGCTCGCGGACGAAGAAGCCGCGTTGCTTCCTGGCGTCGACGAGGCCGAGCGCGAGCAGCTGGTCGTAGGCCGCGACCACCGTGTAGGGGCTGACCCGGTGGCGGCGCGCGCAGTCACGCACCGACGGCAGGCGCGTGCCGGGCGCGAGCAGGCGCTGGCGAATGCGCTCGGCGAAGCGCGCCGAGAGCTGCTCGGTCAGCGTCGTGTCGGCGGTTCTCGACAAGGTCGAGGCGGAGTCGGATGCGATTGCGGTGTCCATCTGGCTTGTCCTCCCTGGACGGATGTGCTGGCGGCCCGACCGATACAGCGCGCCGATGCACCAGACAAAGTGTACCGGCGCTGTGCTGGTTCGTGCTCGTAGACTGCGTCCATGACCGCTGAGGAATTCGCGACGCTGCTGACCTTCGCCACCGCGATGAGCTTCACGCCGGGGCCGAACACGATGCTCGCGACCGCGCTCGCCGCCAACTTCGGAATGCGCCGCACCTGGCGCTTCATCGTCGCGGTGCCGACCGGCTGGACCTTGATGATGATCGCCTGCGGGCTCGGCCTCGGCGCGCTGGTGTTCGCGCTGCCGTGGCTGCGCAGCGCCGTCAAGGCGATCGGCGTCGCTTACCTCGTCTGGCTGGCCTGGAAGCTTGCGAACACGCGCGCGCTGGCGCCCGCGG
Source organism: Caldimonas sp. (assembly GCA_039922395.1). Lineage (GTDB taxonomy): Bacteria > Pseudomonadota > Gammaproteobacteria > Burkholderiales > Burkholderiaceae_C > Schlegelella_A. Next base: position 3,800 of record JBDSAB010000538.1, on the reverse strand, counting down.
CCGCGGCACGGATGCAGGTCGGCTTCTGGCAAGGCGTCGCGCTGCAGTTCGTCAACATCAAGGCCTGGATGCTGGCGCTCGCGCTGGCCGCCGGCTGGGTCGCGACGTCGGCCGGCCATGTGTCCCGCAACCCGGGCGAGCGTCTCGCGATCGTCTGCGCCGTGATGGCCGTGTTCGCACTCAGCAGCAACGCGGCTTATGCGCTGGCCGGTTCGCTGCTGCGGCGCTGGCTCGCCGAGAACGACCGGCTGCTCTGGTTCAACCGCGGGATGGCGCTGCTGTTGCTCGCGACCGCGGTGTGGATGGCGCTGATATGAGCGCCGAACGCCGACTCCGCGCTGCGAGCGATGCGACACCTGTCCTCGCATCGCGAGCAGGTGGTGCGGCTCTGACCGGACCCGCCGTCGTGACGCCACGGATGGCCGCTCCGTCGACTGCCGACGAAACGCGCGGCCTCTGGTTCGGCCTGCTCGGCGTCGTGATCTTCGCGATGACGACGCCGATGACGCGCCTTGCGGTCGGACCGGCGAGCGACCCGCAACTCGCGCCGCTCTTCGTCGTCGCCGGCCGGGCCGCGCTCGCTGGCCTGCTCAGCGTGGCCTATCTGCTCCTGACCGGCGCTCCGCGGCCGCTGCGCCGCCACGCGATCGCGCTCGCGGTCTGCGCCGCCGGCACGGTGGTCGGCTTTCCGCTCTTTCTCGGCCTCGCGCTGCGCGACGTCGATGCCATGCACAGCGCGGTCATCACCGGTGTGCTGCCGCTCGGCACCGCGGTCGTCGCCGCGCTCGCATTCCGCCAGCGCCCGTCGACCGGCTTCTGGGTCTGCGCCGGAATCGGCTGTGCGCTGGTCCTCGCGTTCGCGGCGATCCGTGGCGGCGGTCGCCTGGTGCCGGCCGACGGTTTGCTGCTGCTGGCGGTCGCGAGCGCCTCGATCGGCTATGTGGCCGGCGCCCGCCTGTCGGCCGAGATGAAGGCCGAAGAGGTCATCTGCTGGGTCCTCGCGCTGAGCCTGCCACTGACGTTTCCGCTGATGCTCGCGACCTGGCCGGCGCAGCCGGTCAGCGCGGGCGCCTGGGGCGGCTTCGCGTACGTCACGCTGTTCTCGATGTGGCTCGGCTTCTTCGCGTGGTACCGCGGCCTTGCGCTCGGCGGCACCGTGCGCGTCAGCCAGGTCCAGCTGGTCCAGCCGTTCCTCTCGCTGCTGTTTGCGGTGCCGGTGCTCGGCGAGCGGCTCGAAGCGACCACCGTGCTGTTCTCGCTCGCGGTGATCGCAACTGTCTTCGTCGGCAAGCGGATGCCGACCCGCACCTGACGACCTCCGCACCTGACGACTCTCGAGGAGACCCGATTGAAGCCCGTCGACCTGCCGACCACCTGGCGCCTCGCGCGCCGCACCGAGCGGATGAACCCGTCGGTGATCCGCGAGATCCTGAAGCTGACCGAGCAGCCCGGCATCATCTCGATGGCCGGTGGGCTGCCGTCGCCCGACACTTTTCCGATCGAGGCGATGCGCGTCGCGACCGAGCGCGTGCTGCGCGAGACGCCGCGCGAGGCGCTGCAGTACGCGGCGAGCGAAGGCTACGGGCCGCTGCGCGACTGGGTCGCCGAACACATGGCCGAGCAGGGCCTGCGCGTCGAGGCGTCGCAGGTGCTGATCACGACCGGCTCGCAGCAGGGGCTCGACCTCGTCGGCAAAGTCCTGATCGACGCCGGCAGCCGGATCGCCGTCGAGGCGCCGACCTACCTCGGCGCGCTGCAGGCGTTCTCGGCATTCGAGCCGGAGGTCGTCAGCGTCGAGTGCGACGATGAAGGGCCGATCCCGTCGGCGCTGGCGGCCGCCGCCGGCGCGCGCTTTCTCTACCTGCTGCCGACGTTCCAGAACCCGAGCGGGCGCTGCATGGGCGCGGGACGGCGCGCCGAGCTCGCGCAGGCCGCCGAGGCGATCGGCCTGCCGCTGATCGAGGACAACCCGTACGGCGACCTCTGGTTCGATGCACCGCCGCCGGCGCCGCTCGCGTCGCGCTGGGGCGACGGAACGATCTACCTCGGCTCGTTCTCGAAGGTGCTCGCGCCCGGCCTGCGGCTCGGCTACGCGATCGCGCCGCCGCGCCTCTTTCCGAAGCTGCTGCAGGCCAAGCAGGCGGCCGACCTGCACACGCCCGGCTTCAACCAGCGCATCGTCCACGAGGTGATCCGCAACGGCTTCCTGCGCGACCACGTGCCGACGATCCGCGCGCGCTACAAGGCGCAGCGCGATGCGATGCAGACCGCGCTGGCGTCGCACCTCGGCTCCGGCCGCTGGCCGGGTTGCCGCTGGACCACACCGAAGGGCGGCATGTTCTTCTGGCTCGAGTTGCCGGAGCACATCGATGCCGCCGAGCTGCTGCCGAAGGCGGTCGCGCGCGGCGTCGCGTTCGTGCCGGGTGCCGCCTTCCATGCGCAGGACACCAGGCCCAACACCTTGCGGCTGTCGTTCGTGACCGTCGCGCCCGACGTGATCGCGCGGGGCATCGCGGCGCTTGCCGACGCGATCGAGGAGATGGCGTGAGCCCACGACTTGCGGCACCGATGGGTGCACTCTGCACAGTGCCAAGCACGAAGGAAATCCGATGACCGCGACGTTCCGCTTCCACCAGCTCGATGTCTTCACCGCCACGCCGCTGAAGGGCAACCCGCTCGCCGTCGTGCACGGCGCCGATGCGCTCGACGCTGCGCAGATGCAGGCGTTCGCGAAGTGGACCAACCTCAGCGAGACGACGTTTCTGCTGAAGCCGACCGACCCCGGAGCCGACTACCGCGTCCGCATCTTCACGCCGGGGCGCGAGCTGCCGTTCGCCGGCCATCCGACGCTCGGCAGTTGTCACGCGTGGCTCGCTGCAGGCGGGCAGTTGCGCGGCGACGAGATCGTTCAGCAGTGCGGCGTCGGCCTCGTGCGCATCCGCCGCGACGGCGCACGGCTCGCGTTCGCGGCCCCGCCGCTGGTGCACAGCGGCGCGGTCGAGCCGGCCATCGTCGAGAAGATCGCGCGCTGCCTGCGGGTTGAGCCCGCCGCGCTGCGCGCGACCCAGTGGGTCGACAACGGCCCGGGCTGGGTCGCCGCACTGTTCGACTCGCGGGACGCGGTGCTCGCGCTGAAGCCCGACCTGGTGGCGATGGGCGACCTCGAGCTCGGTGTCGTCGGCCCGTGGCCGGCGGCCGAGCACGGCGAGGCGCAGTTCGAGGTGCGCGCCTTCGTGCCGTCGGTCGGGGTCGGCGAAGACCCCGTCACCGGCAGCCTGAACGCCGGCCTCGCGCAATGGCTGATCGGCGCGGGTCTCGCGCCCGACCATTACGTGGCGAGCCAGGGCACGGTGCTCGGTCGCGCCGGTCGAGTCCATGTCGATCGCATCGGTGCCGACATCTGGATCGGCGGCCACACGGTGGTCTGCGTCGATGGCCACGTGACGTTGTGAGCGATACCGAGTCCGCTTCGGCTGCCGCCGGCGCACGACCGGCGCTCGCCCTCGATCACCTCGTCGTCGCCGCCGCGACGCTGGGCGACGGCCTCGCGTGGTGCGAGCGGACCCTCGGCCACATCCCGCAGGCCGGCGGCCGGCATGCGTTCATGGGCACGCACAACCGCATCCTGTCGATCGCATCGGCACGCTTTCCGCGCGCTTATCTCGAGGTCATCGCGATCGATCCGGACGGCGTCGCGCCTCCGCATCCGCGCTGGTTCGGCCTCGACGAGCCGGCGCTGCGGCGCGCGCTCGAAGCCGGTCCGCGCCTGATCCACTGGGTCGCGCGCAGCGCCGACGTGC
>JBDSAB010000537.1:0-4705 GCA_039922395.1 Caldimonas sp. | reverse complement strand
ACGAGAAGATGGTCGAGCACGACATCCCGGCGATGGTCCACGTCAGCACGAGCTGCAACGCGTGCTTCCACACGACCGGCGCGCATTACCTGAACGCCGACACGACCGCGTTCATGCAGTGCCTGACGTCGGATCTGTTCACCGACTTCCCGACCCTGCGCTTCATCATTCCGCACGGCGGCGGCGCAGTGCCGTATCACTGGGGGCGCTTCCGCGGGCTCGCTCAGGAACTGAAGAAGCCGCTGCTCAAGGACCACCTGCTGAAGAACATCTTCTTCGACACCTGCGTCTACCACCAGCCCGGCATCGACCTGCTGACCAAGGTGATCCCGGTCGACAACATCCTGTTCGCGAGCGAGATGATCGGCGCGGTGCGCGGCATCGACCCCGAGACCGGCAACTACTACGACGACACCAAGCGCTACATCGAGGCCTCGACGATCGTCGTCGGCGGCGACCGCCACAAGATCTACGAGGGCAACGCGCGCCGCGTGTTCCCGCGGCTCGACGCCGCCCTCAAATCAAAGGGGAAGTGAGATGTATGAGCTCGGCATCGTCAAGCGCAAGATCAACCGCGCCGATCGGGCGGTGGTGGAGCAGCTCAACCGCTTCGGCTCGGCCACGGTGCACGAGGCGATGGGGCGGGTGGGCCTGCTGAAGCCGTACATGCGCCCGATCTACGCCGGCGCGCATGCCTGCGGCACGGCGGTGACGGTGCTGCTGCAGCCCGGTGACAACTGGATGATGCATGTCGCGGCCGAGCAGCTGACGCCGGGCGACATCGTCGTCGCGGCCTGCACCGCCGACAACACCGACGGCTTCTTCGGCGACCTGCTCGCGACCAGCTTCCGGGCGCGCGGCGCGGTCGGGCTTGTGATCGACGGCGGCGTCCGCGACGTCAAGGATCTGACCGGCATGCAGTTCCCGGTCTGGAGCCGCGCGATCAGCTCGAAGGGCACCGTGAAGGCGACGCTCGGTTCGGTCAACATTCCCGTCGTCTGTGCCGGGATGAGCGTCGAGCCCGGTGACGTCGTGCTGGCCGACGACGATGGCGTCGTGATCGTGCCCACCGCGATCGCGCAGAAGGTGGCCGATGCCGCCGCGGCTCGCGAAGCGAACGAGGGCGAGAAGCGCGCGAAGCTGGCCTCGGGGGTGCTCGGCCTCGACATGTACAAGATGCGCGGGCCGCTCGAAGCGGCCGGTCTCAAGTACATCGACTGAACCATGCCTGCCTTCGCCACCCTGACCCGCGTCGGCCTCGTCGGCTATGGCGAGGTCGGTCGCATCCTTGCCGAGGATCTGCGCGAGCGGGACCTTCGCGTCAGCACCTACGACCTGAAGCTCGATGGCGCCGCAGGATCGCCGCTGCGCGAGCATGCCGAGCGCCATGGTGTCGCGCTCGCTCAAAGCCACGCCGCGCTGACGCAGCAGGTCGATCTGATCGTCTCGGCGGTGACCGCGAGCCAGGCGGTTCCGGTCGCCGAGGCCTGCGCGCCGGCGATCCGTGCCGGCGCGTTGTTCCTCGACTTCAACTCGGCCTCGCCGGGCGCGAAGATCCGCGCCGCCGGCCTGATCGAAGCCGCCGTCGGGCGCTATGTCGAAGGCGCGGTGATGACCTCGATTCCGCCGTACCGAATCCGCGTGCCGCTGCTGCTCGGCGGGCCGCATGCGGCCGACGCCGCGCCGGCGCTCGAGGCACTCGGCTTCGCGCCGAAGGTCGCGAGCGATCGGCTCGGCGTCGCCTCGGCGACCAAGATGTGCCGCAGCGTGATGGTGAAGGGCTTCGAAGCGATGGTGATCGAGAGCTTCACCGCGGCGCGCGCCTACGGTGTCGAAGATGCGGTGCTCGCATCGCTCGAGGAAACCTTCCCCGGCATCGATTGGGAGAAGCAGGGCGCCTATTTCTTCCAGCGCGTCATCGAGCACGGACGCCGTCGCAGTGAAGAGGTGCGCGAGGTGGCAGAGACGGTGCGCGAGATCGGCCTGACGCCGTGGTCGGCTTCGGGCACGGCAGAGCGTCAGGCCTGGGTCGCCGACCTCGCCGATGGCGGGCTGTTCGGCAGCCGGGGCACGACGGGGTTCGCGCGCAGCGCCGACTGGCGCGTCGAGGCCGACCGCATCCTCGCGAAGGTCAAGCCGGGTTGACGACGAGCGCGGCGCGGCGCACGGCTGCACATCGACGACGGAACTGACATCCATGGAATTCACCAAAACCCCCGGCTGGCTCGACTGGTACGCCAACCCGTCGAAGCCGACGTTCCAGGTGCCGCCCGGTGCCGTCGATGCGCATTGCCACGTGTTCGGGCCGGGGGCGGAATTCCCATATGCGCCGGAGCGCAAGTACACGCCGTGCGACGCCTCGAAGGCGCAGCTCTATGCGCTGCGCGATCGCCTCGGCTTCGCCCGCAACGTGGTCGTGCAGGCGACCTGCCACGGCGCTGACAACCGCGCAATGGTCGACGCGCTGGTCCACTCGGGCGGCAAGGCGCGTGGCATCGCGACGGTCCGGCGCAGCGTGACCGACGAGGAGCTGAACGCGATGCACGGCGCCGGCGTGCGCGGCGTGCGCTTCAATTTCGTCAAGCGCCTGGTCGACTTCACGCCGAAGGACGAGCTGATGGAGATCGCCGGCCGCATCGCCGCGCTCGGCTGGCACGTCGTGATCTATTTCGAGGCGGTCGATCTGCCGGAGCTGTCGGACTTCTTCACCGCGCTGCCGACCACCGTCGTCGTCGACCACATGGGCCGGCCCGACGTGAGCCTGCCGGTCGACGGCCCGCAGTTCGAGCTGTTCGTGCGCTTCATGCGCGAGCATCCGAACGTCTGGAGCAAGGTCAGCTGCCCCGAGCGCCTGTCGGTCACCGGACCGAAGGCGCTCGACGGCGAGACAAATGCCTATCGCGACGTGGTGCCGTTCGCGCGCCGCATCGTCGAGACGTTCCCGGACCGCGTGCTGTGGGGCACCGACTGGCCGCATCCGAACCTGAAGGACCACATGCCGGACGACGGCCTGCTGGTCGACTTCATCCCGCACATCGCGACAACCGCGGAGCTGCAGAAGAAGCTCCTCGTCGACAACCCGATGCGCCTGTACTGGCCCGAGGAATAGAGGTCTTCCATGCCGCTCGACAAACCGTATCTCGACGTGCCCGGCACGACCATCTTCGATGCCGAGCAGTCGCGCAAGGGCTATGCGCTGAACCAGTTCTGCATGTCGCTGATGAAGGCCGACAACCGCGCCCGCTTCAAGGCCGGCGAACGCGCCTATCTCGACGAGTGGCCGATGACCGAGGCGCAGAAGGAGGCGGTGCTGGCGCGGGACCTGAACCGCTGCATTGCCCTCGGCGGCAACATCTACTTCCTCGCGAAGATCGGCGCGACCGACGGCAAGAGCTTCCAGCAGATGGCCGGCAGCATGACCGGCATGACCGAGACCGAGTACCGCGACATGATGGTCGGCGGCGGCCGCTCGGTCGAGGGCAACCGCAAGGTCGGCGAGGACGGCGACGCACAGGCGCATCGACAGCCGCAGGGCCGCCAGTTGCCGAAGGGCGGTGCGTGATATGAAGCCCTCAAGCTCACTGCGTTCGCTGCCCCCCGAGGGGGCTCTCTGTACCTTCGGAACGGCCGGGCGGTACTGAGATGGCCCGCATCACCGCTTCGGTCTACACCTCGCATGTGCCGGCGATCGGCGCTGCGATCGATCTCGGCAAGACCGCCGAGCCGTATTGGCAGCCGCTCTTCAAGGGCTTCGAGTTCTCGAAGCAGTGGATGCAGGCGCACCGGCCCGACGTGATCTTCCTGGTCTACAACGACCACGCCACGGCATTCAGCCTCGACATGATCCCGACCTTTGCGATCGGCACCGCCGACCGGTACAAGCCGGCCGACGAGGGCTGGGGCCCGCGGCCGGTGCCCGACGTCATCGGCCATCCAGAGCTCGCCTCGCACATCGCGCAGTCGGTGATCCAGGACGACTTCGACCTGACGATCGTCAACAAGATGGACGTCGACCACGGCTTGACAGTCCCGCTGAACCTGCTGTGCGGCTCGCCGCCCGCCTGGCCTGCGCCGGTGATCCCGTTCGCGGTCAACGTCGTGCAATACCCGGTGCCGTCGGGCCGGCGCTGCTTCAACCTCGGCAAGGCGATCCGCAAGGCGATCGAGTCGTACGACGAGCCGCTGAACGTGCAGATCTGGGGCACCGGCGGCATGAGCCATCAGTTGCAGGGTCCGCGGGCCGGCCTGATCAACAAGGAGTGGGACCAACGCTTCCTCGACCGCCTGATCGCCGACCCCGAGGGCCAGGCCGCAGTGCCCCACATCGACTACGTGCGCGAGGCCGGCTCCGAAGGCATCGAGCTGGTGATGTGGCTGATCGCGCGCGGCGCGATGGCCGATGTCGCCGGCGGCCCGAAGCCGACCGTCACGCACCGCTTCTATCACGTGCCGGCGAGCAACACCGCGGTCGGCCATCTGATCCTGGAGAACCCGCAATGAGCAGCAGCAAGACGATCAAGGTGGCGTTGGCCGGTGCCGGCGCGTTCGGCACCAAGCACCTCGACGCCATCAAGAACATCGACGGCGTCGAGGTCGTTTCTGTGATCGGCCGCGAGCTCGAGAAGACGAAAGACGTCGCGCAGAAGTACGGCATCGGCCATGTCGCCACCGACCTCGCCGAGAGCCTTGCGATGGCCGAGGTCGA
>JBDSAB010000536.1:0-4556 GCA_039922395.1 Caldimonas sp. | reverse complement strand
TAAGCCCTCCCCTGGTGCGCTGCCATCAGGGGTTTGCTCCAACGTTGCGCGCCGGCATCCCCCGATTCGAAGGGGCTGCACGCAAAGCGGGCGCTCACGCAGAAGCGCTTCGCGATGCCGGCCGGCGCGCCTCGCGATACCGCACGAAATCGGGCGTCGCGGCCGCAGCGCCGCTGTAGAGTCCCGCGCATCGAAACACCGTGGGAGCGGATGTGACGATCGTCATCGCAGTGATCTTGGGAGGCGCGTTCGGAGCCCTGATCGGACAAGGGACCGGCGCCGTGGCAGGGGCCGTCATCGGCTGGCTGGTGCTCCGATCGGTCCGGCAGCAGAGCGAGATCGGCACGCTGCGGCAGGCCATCGCCGACGTGAGGGCGCGTGCGACCGTCGCGTTGCCGCAATCGACCGAGGTCGCGGCCGGCACGCCGGTCGACGTGCCGCTCGATGCGCTCGAGCCGTCGGGCGTCGACCTCGAACTCGAGGATGCACCCGTTCCGGTGGCTGCCAGGACGGCAGCGCCGCCCGATGCCGGCCGCTTCGTCGAGACTCATCCCGGGGACACGCCGGCCATTGCTCCGATCGATGCACCGGCAACGCGTCCGACCCGGACGCCATCGCCGGTGTTGACCGCGTTGCGCGGCTGGCTGTTCGGCGGCAACACGATCGTGAAGGCCGGCATCGGCATCCTCTTCATCGGCCTCGCGTTCCTCGCCAAGTTTGCGAGCGAGCATGTCCATGTCCCGGTCGAGTTCCGCCTCGCGTCGATCGCCGGCGTCGCGGTGCTGCTCCTTGGCGTCGGCTGGCGCCTCCGCTTGCGCCGCGCCGGCTACGCGCAGGCGCTGCAAGGCGGCGCGATCGCGGTGCTGTACCTGACGCTGTTCGTCGCGTTCCGCTTCTACGGCGTGCTGTCTGCGCCGCCGGTCTTCGCGATGATGGTGCTGGTCGCCGCGCTCGCCGCCGCACTCGCGGTGCTGCAGGACGCCCGCGCGCTCGCCGTGATCGGCGCGCTCGGCGGCTTCGCGACGCCGCTGCTCGTCTCGACCGGCAGCGGCAACCACATCGCGCTGTTCAGCTACTACCTCGTGCTCGACCTCGGGATCGCCGCGGTGGCCTGGCACAAGACCTGGCGCTCGCTCAACCTGGTCGGCTTCTTCGGCACCTTCATCGTCGCGACGGCGTGGGGCGCGCTGAAATACAGCCCTTCGAACTTCGCGAGCAGCGAAGCGTTCCTGATCGCGTTCTTCCTGCTGTTCGTCGTCATCATGGTCCTGCCGGCGCGACGTGCGCTGGCTCCGGATGCGACCGCATCGCATCGAACCGATGCCTGGGTCAACAGCAGCCTGCTGTTCGGCCTGCCGACGGTCGTGTTCGCGCTGCAGTACGGCCTGGTCCGCCACATCGAGTACGCGACCGCGCTGTCCGCGCTGGTGATGGCGGGGTTCTATGTCGCCCTGGCGCGCTGGATGCGGTCGCGCCCGCAGTTCGGTCTGACCTTCGATGCGAGCCTCGCGATCGGCACCGTCTTCCTGACGCTTGTGATCCCGTTCGCGCTCGACGCGCGCAGCACCGCCGGCGCCTGGGCCCTCGAGGGTGCCGGGCTGGTCTGGATCGGACTGCGCCAGAAGCGCCTCTTGGCGCGCGCCTTCGGCTACCTGCTGTTGCTGCTCTCCGGCTTCTCGATGGTCTATGCGCGCGAGCGCCACGGCGTGCCGGTGGCGATCTTCAACGCCTACCTGTTCAACGCCCTGATGGCGGCCGCCGCGTGCTGGGCTGCAGCCTTCTTCGTGCAGCGCCATGCCGAGCGCGCCGACCTGCATCCGAGCGAGGCGATGGCCGAGCCGCTGCTGATCGGTGGCGGCACGCTCTGGCTGGTTTCGGCGACGGCGCTCGAGATCGGCACGTTCGTTTCCGCGCCGTTCCAGCTCGCCGCTTGGCTCGCTTCGATCGGCGCCATCGCGGCGCTCTGCGTGCTTCTCTCGGTGCGGCTGGGATGGCATCGCATCGCTTGGCCTGCGGTCGGTCAGGCGCCGTTCATGGCGCTGGCCGCACTCGCCGCCGCGGCGTCGCTGGCGAGTCCGGCGCATGGCGGCGGCTGGTGGGCCTGGCTGATCGCGTTTGCCGTCCATGCGGCGATCCTGTGGTTCATCGCGCCGCGCTGGCCCGAGCCGCTGCGCCATGCGATCCACGCCGTCGGCGTTCTCGTGCTCGGCGCGGTCGGCGCGCTGCAGGGCCGCGCCGTCACCGGCGGCTGGGGCGATGCGGCCAGCGCGTGGCCGTGGCTCGGCTGGCTCGTCGTTCCGGCCCTGCTGCTCATCCTTCTGCCCCGGCCGGCCACGGCGCGGCGCTGGCCGGTGCTGGCGCTGCCGGCGGCCTACCAGGTGACCGCAGCCGCGGTGATCTCGGTCGGCCTCGTGCTGTGGACGTTGATCGCCAACGTCGCGTCCGACGGCACCGCGCGCCCGCTGCCGGCGCTCCCGTTGCTGAATCCGCTCGACATCGGCATTGGGGTTGCGCTGGCCGCGGTCTGGGCCTGGACGCGCAGCGAGGCAGTTGCCCCGCATCTGGCCGAGCGTCACCGGTTCGTCAACGCGGCGTTGGCGGTTGCCGGCTTCGTCTGGCTGAACGCGATCCTGGTGCGTGCCTTCCACCACCACGCCGGCGTGCCGTATCGCTTCGATGCGTGGACGGCATCGCTCGCGGTCCAGACCGGCATCACGCTGCTGTGGACGGCGACCGCGCTGGTGCTGATGTGGTTCTCGGCCCATCGGGCGGCGCGCGTGGTCTGGATGATCGGCGCGGCGTTGCTCGCCGCGGTCGTATTGAAGCTGCTGCTGGTCGACCTGTCCGGCTCGGGCACGGTTGCGCGAATCATCTCGTTCATCGGCGTCGGCGCCCTGATGCTCGTGATCGGCTACGTTGCGCCGCTGCCGGCCAAGGGAGAGCGCCATGCGCCCGTTTGATCGTTCGGGGCCAGGATCACGCCGGCTGGCCTTCGCGGCGTTCGGCCTCTGCATCAACTTCGGCGGCCCGGCCACCGCCGCAGAGCCGGCCTTCCGCTACAGCGCGCCGATCGCCGTCGGCGCTCCTGCGCCCTTCGTCCAGATCGCGCTCCCGCCGAGCGCCTATGCGCATGTCCAGCAGCCCGACCTGCGCGACCTCCGCGTCGTCGACGCCCGCGGCGAGCGCGTGCCTTACAGCCTGCTCGGCGCGCGCTCCGAGGAGCAGACCACCGAGCAGGTGCGGCCCACGACGCTCTACCCGTTGCCGACGCGGCCGGCCGCCAACGGCATCTGGCCCTCGCCGGTCGAGGTCGTCGTCGAGGGCGACCGGATCCGCGTTCGCAAGGGGCCGGCCCGCAGCGAGCCGGGCGGCGCGCGGCCGGCTGCGGCGCGATCCGGCGGCTGGCTGCTCGACCTCGGTGAGCGCGCTGCAACGGACCCGGTGCCGCAATGGCTGCGGCTCGAGTGGTCCGGCCCGGCCGAGTTCACCGCGGGTTACCGGGTGGAGACCAGCCCCGACCTGCGCGCATGGCGGCCGGGCGGCGCCGGCCAGCTGATGGCGTTGACGTCGGCCGCCGGGCCGCTGACGCAGCCCCGCATCGCGCTGACCGATAGCGGCAACCGGTTCGTCCGCGTGGTCTGGACCGATCCGGCGAACGCGCCTGCGATCACCGCCGCGCAGGCGCTGTCGACCGAGCGGCGTGCGATCGAAGTCGATCCGCCCGTCGCGCTCGCGTTGACGCCGACCGCAGTGCCGACCGATGCGGCCACCGTACCCGAGCAGGCGCGCGGCGCGCTCTATTTCGATGTCGGCGGTGCCTTGCCGCTGACCAGCGTCGAGCTTCGCTTCGCATCCGGCACGCGGGTCGCGCCGGTCCGGCTGCAAGGCCGCCCGGCCGCCGACCAGCCGTGGCGCGACTTCGCGCAGGGCGTGTTCTATCGGCTCGAGCGTGACGGCGCGGTCATCGAGTCCCCGGCGCTGCCGGTGCGCGAGACGACTCGATTCGTGCGCGCCGTGCCGGACGAGCGCGCGGCATCGCTCGACGCCGCGACCACCCGTCTCGCGGTCCAGGCACCCTTGGCTCGCCTCATCTTCGCAGCCCAGGGGCAGCCGCCGTATCGGTTGCTGGCCGGCTCGAAGGACGCGCCCGGCGGCGCCTTGCCGGCCGCGACATTGGTGCCGAAGCTCGACGAGGAGCGCGCGCGTTTCGGCCGGGCCGAGATCGGCGCCTGGACCGAGGTCGCGGCGGTCGCCCGGCAGATCGAGGCCGAGCAACGTGAAGCAAAGTGGCGACCGTTGCTGCTGTGGTCGGTTCTCCTTCTCGGAGTCGTCGGACTCGGGGTCATGGTGTGGAGTCTGATGCGCGGATCGACCGCGAAAGCGAAGCCGGAAACCGCGCCGCTCCAGGCCGACGCGGCCGGCTCCGCATCGCGCTGACAGACGCCGCGCCGAGCGTGCGAACTGCACGTGGTTTGCCCGCTTCCTCCGCGCTTTGCGCTCGCTCGCCGCTCCTATGCTTGCAACAATTGACGGTGAGATTTCTCCAACGCTGATTC
>JBDSAB010000535.1:0-4837 GCA_039922395.1 Caldimonas sp. | reverse complement strand
TCGCGTCGGCACCGCGATCGTGTGGGTCCAGCCGGGCTGGCCGGCGAGCCAGGCCTGCTTGGTCAGCAGGTAGCGCCGCACGCCGCCGCCGGTCGGGCTCCAGAACATCGTCGCGTCGACGACGTGGACGTTGTTCATGGCTGCACAAGCCCGCGCCCGAAGCGGCCGACGGTGTTGAACGAATGCTTCATCGCAAACTTCGGCGTGCAACGCACGGCCCTCGACAGAGCCATGGCGGATGGTACGAGCCGACGCCCACCGGCCACCCGACGCTGCGGCTAGCGCCGCTTCGGATCGGGCCGGTCGGCCACGTCGGCCGAGTGCGGCGGCGCCGCATTGCTGTCGAGGCGTCGATCCCTGACGGCGTCCGCATGAAGGTCGCGCCCGCCCGAGCCCGCATCCTGCGGCTCGGGCCGCAGCTCGCGACGGTAGGTCGCATCGGTGGCTTCGGCCCGGCTGGTGTCGACGACGCCGCGCTCGACGTCGTCGTGGGCCTGCTGCATCAACTCGCTCGGTGCGCGCTGCTGGCTCGCCGACGATTCGTCGCGTTCATGCGGCGCCTTGTCGACACGTCGCTCCGCCTTCTGCGGCGTGGTCTGGCCCTCGCGATGCGGCGGCACGCGCTGCGGCGACTCCGGATCGCGAGACTTCGGTCGGCGGACTTCGTCGGGCATGCGGGCTTCCGATCAGATCGCGCCGACGCTGCCGGTCACCGGCAGCACGATGCCGCTGATGTACCCGGCGCAGACCGGCGACGCGAGAAACACATAGGCCGGCGACAGCTCTTCCGGCTGCGCCGCCCGCTTCATGTCGGTGCTCTGGCCGAACTTCGCGACCTTGTCGGCGGGCGCATCGGCGGGATTGAGCGGCGTCCACACCGGACCGGGTGCGACCGCGTTGACGCGAATGCCCTTCTCGATCAGGTTCTGCGCGAGCGACTTGGTGAACGCGTGGATCGCGCCCTTGGTCGCGGAGTAGTCGAGCAGCTTCGGGCTGCCTTCGAGGCCGGTGACCGAGCCGGTGTTGATGATCGACGAGCCCTTCTTCAGGTGCGGCAGCGCCGCCTTGGCCATGTGGAAGTAGCCGATCACGTTGGTGTGCAGCGTCTCCTCGAGGCGCTCGTCGGTGATGTCCTCGAGCGACTCGGCATGCTCCTGGAACGCGGCGTTGTTGACCAGCACGTCGAGCTTGCCGAACTCGCGCACCGTCGCGTCGACGGCCGATCGGCAATAGGCACCGTCCTTGACGTCGCCCGGCAGCAGGATGCAGCGCCGGCCCTCGGCTTCGATGCAGCGCTTGGTCTCTTCGGCATCGTCGTGCTCGTCGAGGTAGGCCACCGCAACGTCGGCGCCTTCGCGCGCGAACAGCACCGCGACCGCTCGGCCGATGCCCGAGTCGCCGCCGGTGATGAGCGCGACCATGTCGCGCAGCTTGCGGCTGCCTTCGTAGTCGGGGGCAAGGAACTGCGGCTTCAACTGCAGCTCCGATTCATGGCCCGGCTTCTCGATGTGCTGAGCCGGCAATTTCTCCGGATGCTGGCGGGCGCCGGCCTGCACGGCCGACTTCTCCGTCTCGCCTGATTCAGACGGCGTCGCCCGGTCCTTTTCGTCTTGGCTGCGCTGGATCTCGCGCTGCTTGTCCGACACCGCGGACGCCGCGGTCGGGCTACTCGTTTCGGTTGTCACGTCATCGCTCCGGAGGGTTCAATACTCATCCGTCGATTCGGCAAACGGTGTGCCGGCCTCCGTGCGAGGCGTCGCTGTTGACGTGCGTAGCCGGCGTCAGTGGGTGCCGCGCAGGTACGCCTCGACCTTGTCGGGCTGCGCGCCGACCCGCGTGACCGCGCGGCGCAGCACATCGCGCGTGACGCCGAACCGTCCGGTCCAGTAACGACGTTCCTGTTCCTGGTCGACGTTGATCCGGCTGCGATCCGGCTCGTCGAACGATGGGGTGTTCTCGGTCAGTGGCATGTTCTTGTCTCCTGATGGAATCAATGTGCCACCGCCCCCGCGGGATGGATGTAGGAAAGGCGCCGATCGCGGCGTCGGCGGGCGCATGCGTTTGCATCCGGGCCGCGGCCGCCGATCACGCCGCCGTCCGCGATGCGCCGACTACCCGTCGATCGCGCCGAGCGCGTGCATCAGTCGCGGCACCTCGGCCGCGAGCTCGCCGAGCGCGGGTGTCGCCGGACTCATCGTGAAGTGAGTGAAGCGTTGATCACGCTTTCGGGGCCGCGGGCACGTCCGGCTCGGACGTCACCGGCGCCCCCGCTTCGCGCAGCGGCGAGACGAAGTTCTCGAGCCGGCGTACCAGCTTGCCGTGGCTGCCGGCGCCGGGGTCAAACTCGTACGACGTGACCCCGCAGTTCGGCACATCACCAAGGCGATCGATCTCGAGGATCTGCGCCTCGTCGAGGCGCTCGAGCAGGTAGCGCATGCAGTTGACGGTGACCTGGTGGGCGACGATCAGCACGCGCTCGCGCCGGTACTCGCGCGTCATCATCTCGACCACGCTGCGCAGGCGCAGGATCACGTCGCACCAACTCTCGCCGCCCGGCGGCCTGAAATAGAACTTGCCGACGTGCGTGCGCTGCTCGGCGAGCTCCGGGTACTTGGCGCGGATGCCGAGCGGCGTCAGCCGGTCGAGGATGCCGAACTCCTTCTCGCGCAGACGCTCGTCGACGACGCGGCCAACCTCGTGACCTTGCATGCCGGTCTCGATCACGATGCGCGCGGTCTCGCGCGCCCGCAGGTACGTCGACGCCAGCACGACGTCGGGCAACTCGTCGCGCGGCATGTTGCCGAACCAGGCACCGAGTGCTTCGGCCTGGCGCACGCCGAGATCGGACAGCGGCACGTCGACGTCGCGCGTCGCGATGTCGATCGTGCGCAGCCCGGCCGCCTCAGCGGCGTCGCGCGCGACGTTGCCGGCGCTCTGGCCATGGCGAACGATCCACAGCGACTGCGGCCATTTCTGTTCGGACTCGGTGCGCTTCACGCTCGGTCGCCTCTGTTCGGCATGGGTCGTTTGCGAATTCGTCAGTGTGGCAAACGGCGCGCCAGCGTTGTGCGCCGCGTTCGGAACGTGATCGACCAGCGCAGCGCCGGCGTCGGCGCGATGCTGTGCTGCCAGGCCCAGCGCGCCGGTCCGCTCAGCACATAGGCGGAACGCGGTCGCAGCTCGATGGACAACACGTCGGCCCTCTTCGGTGCGACCGGCGGGTAGCGGCGCATGCGCATCCGGCAAGTGCTGCCGAGCGACACGCCGACCACGACCTCGAAGTCCGGCACGTCGCGATGCCAACCGAGCTGAGTACCCGGGCGGTATTCGGCGACCAGCGCGCTCGCGAAGTCGGTCGGCGGCAACGACGCCAAGTCCGCCACCCGTGCGCGCAATGGCCACAGCCACTCCGGCACCTCGGCGCTCGGCCGCAGCTGTCGGGTTTCGAAGTCGTACGCGGTGCCGAAGTGGGCGACGCGCCGCTTCGCGGTCCAGGCCTTGTAGCGGGCCTCGTGCAAGGACATCGCGTCGATCGTGGCGAGCAGCTCGGCTTCCTCGGCCGGCGCAATGAAGTCGTCGCGGTAGAGCCAGCCCTCCGGCATCGCGGTCGCCGGTGGAGTCCCGTCGACACCATCAAACAGATCCTGTTGCACGAGTCCAGAACCCGTCAACGATCTTCTCGGTGGCGCGCGATCGGAGAGCCTGCGCGAACGCAGTGGCTAGGCATTTCGAAACGGAGTCCGCGCAGGCCCTCCGCGACGCTCAGCGCGTCAGCTTCGGCAACGGGATCAGAGCAACCCCCGTGCCGCTATCCCGGCACCCGCAGCCGAAAGCGCTGCACCTTCCCCGTCTCGGTCCGCGGCAGCGCCGTGACGAATTCGATCGCACGCGGGTACTTGTACGGCGCGATCGCCGCCTTGGCGAACTCTTGCAAGTCGCGCACCAGCGCATCGCCGGCCGTGTGCGTCGGCTTCAGCACGACGACCGCCTTGACGATCTGGCCGCGTTCACTGTCGGGCGCGCCGACCACTGCGCAATCGGCGACGGCTGGGTGACGCAGCAGCGCCTCCTCGACCTCGGCCGGGCCGATGTTGTAGCCGGCCGAGACGATCATGTCGTCGGTCCGCGACTGGTAGAAGAAGTAGCCGTCGGCGTCCATCACGTAGGCATCGCCGGTGTAGTTCCAGCCGTCCTGCACGTACTGCGCCTGGCGCGGATCGTCGAGGTAGCGACAGCCGGTCGGGCCCTTGACTGCGAGGCGGCCCACGGTGCCGGGCGACACTTCGCGGCCGTCCTCGTCCATCACGCAGGCCTGGTAGCCGGGCACGACCTGGCCGGTTGCGCCGTCGCGCGCATGCGCCTCGTCGGCCGAGATGAAGATGTGGAACATCTCGGTCGCCCCGATGCCGTCGATCATCTCGATGCCGGTGGCCTCGCGCCACAGCACGCGTGTCGCCGCCGGCAGCACCTCGCCGGCCGACACGCATTTGCGCAAGGTGCCGCCGTGCGCCGCGGCGATGCGTTCGGTGCGGGCGACCTCGGCCATCGCGCGGTACGACGTCGGCGCCGTGAACATCACCGTCGCGCCGAGCTCGCGGGTCGCGCGTGCGAGGTCGGCCGGCGCGGCCTTCTCGAGCAGCACCGTCGAGGCGCCGACGCTCATCGGAAACAGGGTCAGCCCGCCGAGACCGAACGTGAAGGCGAGCGGCGGGCTGCCGATGAAGACGTCGTCGGCCTCGGCGCGCAGCACGTGCTGCGGGAAGCAGACGCAGGCCGCCATCACGTCGCGGTGGAAGTGCATCGTCGCCTTCGGCACGCCGGTGGTCCCGGAGGTGAA
>JBDSAB010000534.1:0-2679 GCA_039922395.1 Caldimonas sp. | reverse complement strand
GCAACATCGGCTGGGTGACCGAGGCGGAGCAGCAGGTGCTGCGCGCGAAAAGGATTGCGATCGCAGGGCTCGGCGGCGTCGGCGGCGCGCACCTGCTGACCTTGGCGCGGCTCGGCATCGGCGGCTTTCACCTCGCCGATTTCGATCACTTCGAGCTGCACAACTTCAATCGCCAGGTCGGTGCCAACGTCGGCTCGATCGGCCGGCCGAAGATGGACGTGATGTCCGAGATGGCGCTCGGCATCAACCCCGAGTTGCAGATCAAGCGGTTCGAGAAGGGCATCGACGCCAGCAATGCCGAGGCCTTTCTCGACGGTGCCGACCTGTACATCGACGGGCTCGACTTCTTCGTCCTCGACGAGCGGCAGCGTCTTTTCAACCTGTGCGCGACGCGGGGAATCCCGGCGATCACCGCCGCACCGATCGGCATGGGGGCGGCACTGCTGGTCTTCATGCCGGGCAAGATGACCTTCGAGCAGTATTTCCAGATGGGCGACCGCTCGCAGGCCGAGAAGGCCGCGCGATTCCTGGTCGGCCTCGCCCCCTCGATGCTGCAAATGGGGTACCTCGTCGATCCGGCGCGCGTCGACCTCGCGAAGCGGCGCGTGCCGTCGACGCCGATGGCTTGCGACCTTTGCGCAGGGATCGCGGCGACCGAGGTGCTGAAGGTGCTGCTGCAACGCGGCCGCGTCATCTGCGCGCCGCGCGGCGTCCACTTCGACGCCTACAAGAACCGGCTGCGCCGGACCTGGCGACCGGGCGGCAACTCGCACCTGCTGCAGCGTGCGCTGATCGCCGTGACGAAGCGCCGCTATGCATCCTCCGGGGCCGATCCGAAGGCAGCCTAGGGCGCGCATGGAGTCTCGTGACCCGGCGCGGCCGGGCGACCTGACGGTCGTCGAAAGCATCCTCGAGCGAGCGCGCTGGGCGCCGAGCGGCGACAACAGCCAGCCCTGGCGGTTCGAGGTCTGCTCGCCCAACCACGTGGCGGTCCATGCATTCGACACGCGGCGGCATTGCGTCTATGACATCGACGGCGAGGCCAGCCAGATCTCGGTCGGCGCGCTGCTCGAGACGATGCGCATCTGCGCTTCGGCGCGCGGGATGGTCGTCCACACCGAGCGCAGACTCGATGCGCCCGACGAGTTTCCGGTCATCGATGTCAGGTTCGACGAAGTGCCTTCGCTCAAGCCCGACCCGCTCGATGCCGTCGTCCCGGTGCGCAGCGTCCAGCGCAAGCCGCTGCGCACGCGGCCCCTCCGCGCGGAACAGAAGGCGGCGCTCGAGGCCTCGGTCGGGCCGAACTATTCGGTCCTCTGGTTCGAGAGCCTGCGCGACCGGACGCGCTGGGCCTGGCTCGCCGCGCGCAGCGCGAAGATCCGCCTCACGACCCCGGAGGCCTATGCAGTTCACAGCGACATCATCGAGTGGGATCGGCAGTTCAGCGAAGCCCGGGTTCCGGACCGTGCGCTGGGCGCCAGCAAGCCGACCCTGATGCTGATGCGCTGGGCGATGGCGAAATGGGAGCGGATCGCCTTCCTGAATCGCTATCTCGGTGGCACCGTCGCACCGCGGGTCGAGATGGACCTGCTGCCGGGGCTTCTGTGCGGCGCGCACTTCGCGATCGTGGCGCGGACCAGGCCGGCGGGCATCGACGATCGTCTCGCGGCGGGTGGAGCGGTCCAGCGCTTCTGGCTCAGCGCGACCCAGGCCGACCTGCAACTGCAGCCGCAATACACGCCGCTCGTCTTCGCGCAATACGCCCGCGCGCGTCGCCGTTTCACGACGGTGGCATCGGCGCTCGACCGGGCCGATGCCGTGGCGAAGTCACTGGACCGGCTCCTCGGACCCGCCGCTGAGCGAACCGTCTTTCTCGGTCGCCTCGGCGCCGGCCCGCCGGCCGCCGCGCGCTCGACGCGCTTGCCGCTGGAGTCTCTCTACTGGCGCCCTGCCTGACCGGGCGTTCTGTTCGCGGGTTGTCGAATTTGCCGTCTCCGATGGTGCACGTTGCAGGTTTTCCGTGCTTCCCAGCTCCCACGCCCTGGCGCTGACCGGCAGAAGGGCGATCAACCACAAAGGCATACCGTTTGCCCCACTTTCTCGGGTTGGGGATGCATCGGTCATGCCGTCTCCCGATCGATCGACTGTTCGCTTGCCATCTGGAGAATCTGAATGAATGCTCGGGCTCTTTCAAGCCGCACACTGTTCGCGCGCACGCTGTTGCCGGTGGCGCTGGGCGTTGCCTATTCGAGTTCGCACGCGCTGACGACGCTGCCGGAGTTCACCTGGAATCCGGCGGGTGCCGGTTTGAACGGATCGGTCCTCACGGCCGACAACATCATCGTCTCGGACTTCGCCAGCATCGCGATCACCGGTTCCACGTTCACGGAATCCGGATACCTGTCGGTGTCCAGCTTCCAGTTGAACGGCGGAGCCGCGCCAGCACCCGGGCTGAACAGCGCGTACAGCCTGTACTTCCAGTTCAACGGCGGCGGCGCCGTCAACGGCGCGTTCTCGTCCCTGAACTACAGCCTGTTCGGCGTAAACGGCGTGCCGACTTTCGGCCCAGGGGGAACCATCTCCGCCGTGCCGGGAGCGGTTCAGCTGGCCACGGGTAGCCTGGTGTCTGGCGGTACGGGCACCATCGGCAACGTGCCCGGGGCGGTCGCGACGGTTTCG
>JBDSAB010000533.1:0-4308 GCA_039922395.1 Caldimonas sp. | reverse complement strand
GCAGGCTCAGGCGAGCGGTTCGACCCGGACCAGGGCGAGCGACAGGTTGTCGCCCGCGCCGCGCGCACGCTGGCGCGCCTTGCCGACCAGCATCTCGGTCGCCTCGCGCGGCGGCAACGCGTGCACGATCGCGCCCAGTTCGCGCGGTGTGAAGTAGTGCCAGAGCCCGTCGCTGCAGCAAAGAATGCTGTCGCCGATCTCGAGCCGACCGAGGTGGCGCTGGGCCAGCGGAGGATCCTGCGTGGTGCCGAGGCAGCCGGTCAGCAGGTTCGACTGCGGGTGGTTGTTGGCCTCTTCCTCGCTGATCTGGCGCTCGTCGACGAGACGCTGCACATACGAATGGTCGATGCTCCGGCTGACCAGCTCGGCGCCCCGAAAGTGATAGATGCGCGAATCGCCGGCGTGGACGACATCACATTCGCGGTTCGGGCTGATCAGAAATGCGGCGACCGTGCTGTGCGGCTCTTCTTCCGACGTGATCGCCGTCAGCTTGATCATCAAGTGCGCCTCGAGCACCAGTTGCTTCAACGCCTCCGAGGCGTCATCGCGCGCCGGCGAAAATCGCTCGAAGAGTTGCTGTGCGGTGAGGAGCACCTGGTCGGCGGCCTTGCGCCCGCCGCTCTTGCCGCCCATGCCGTCGGCCAGCACGCCCATGACGCAACCTGGCACCCGGTGGTGAGCGAACATCCCGGCCTGGTCTTGCTGGTAGGCCCGATCACCTCGGTGAATGCCGGTGGTCGCGGACAGGCGGTAGCCCGGCGTCGATGTGCTCATGAGCTAAAACTATAATCGGGTTGACCCCGATGAAATCGACAAAAACCGAGACATAGTCGCGCGTCGCGATGGACAACGACCTGCATTCCCTGCCGCGCCGACTGATCGAGCTGCGCATCGAGCATGCAGACCTCGACAGCCTGATCGATCGTGCCGCTGCCGACGTTCCCGGCGACGAGCTCGCCGTGCGCCGGTTGAAGAAGCGCCGCCTGCTGCTCAGGGACCAGATGGCGCGCATCGAAGCCGAGCTCGATCCGCCGCAGCCCGCGTGACCGTCACGGCCTCGGCGTGAGCGCCGAAACGCCACGATGACGACGCTGCCGGACGCGGTCGCCGACGCGTTTCGCGCCAACGGCGCGCTCGCTCAGGCCGATCCCCACTACATCGAGCGCAATGAGCAGCTGCAGATGGCTGCTGCCGTCGCAGAGGCGATCGAGTCGCGCTCTGCGCTGGTCGTGGAAGCCGGCACCGGCGTCGGCAAGACCTACGCTTACCTGGTGCCGATGCTGCTGAGCGGCGCGCGCGCTCTCGTCAGCACCGCCACCAAGAACCTGCAGGACCAGCTCTTCCTGCGCGACCTGCCGCGCCTGCGCGCGGCCCTTCAGCTGCCGGTCAGCGTCGCTCTGTTGAAAGGGCGTTCGAGCTATCTCTGCCTGCATCGGATGAAGCAGGCACGGCAGTCCGATGCCTTGCCCGATCGCTGGGCCGCCCGCACGCTCGCCAAGGTCGAGGCATGGTCGAGGTCGACGCCGAGCGGCGATCTCGCCGAACTCGAGGGGCTCGATGAGCGCAGCAGCGTGATTCCATTGGTCACGTCGTCGCGGGAGAACTGCCTCGGCAGCGAGTGCCCCGACTTCCGCCAGTGCCACGTGGTCCGGGCGCGGCGCGAGGCGATGTCGGCCGACGTCGTCGTGGTCAACCACCATCTGTTCTTCGCTGACATGGCCCTTCGCGATACCGGCCTCGCCGAGTTGCTGCCGAGCGTCGACGTGGCCCTGTTCGACGAGGCGCATCAGCTGACCGAGGCCGGCGTGCAGTTTCTCGGCACGACGCTCGGAACGTCGCAGATGATCGATTTCGCGCGCGACCTGCTGGCCGTCGGTTTGCAACAGGCGCGCGGCCTGCAGCCGTGGCAGGACATCGCAGCGGCGTGCGATCGCGCCGCGCGCGACCTGCGGATTGCGGCCGCCGGAAGCCTGCGCGATCTGCGTGGAATGCTCCGCCTGCGCTGGAAAGAACGAGCGACCCGCGACGACTTCCTCGAGTCGCTGCGGGCGAGCCAACGCGCATGCGAACGTGCCGTCGAAGCGCTTGGGGTGGTCGAAGCCGTCTCGCCGGATTTCTCGCGCCTCGTCGAGCGAGCGCGTCACTTCGCCACGCTCGCGGAGCGCTTTGCCAGCGACCCGCCCGCGGGGCAGGTGCGCTGGATCGACGTCTCGCCGCAGCAGGCGCGTCTGGTGGAATCGCCGCTCGACATCCGTGACGCTTTGCGCGAGCAGATGGAGGCCGCACCGAAGGCTTGGGTGTTCACGTCGGCGACGCTCGGCGACGACGCGCGCCTGACCTGGTTCACCGAGCCAGCCGGGCTTGGCGGCGCCAGGATCCTGCGCCTCGGCAGCCCGTTCGACTATGCGGCGAACGCTCGCCTCCATGTGCCGCGCGTCTTTCCGAAGCCCAACGAGGCGACCCATCCGCACGCTGTCGCGGCGTTGGCCGCGCGCTGTGCGCGCGCACTCGGCGGGCGGACATTCGTGCTGACGACGACGTTGCGCTCGCTGCAAACCATCGGCGACCAGTTGCGGAGCGAGTTCGAGCAGCACGGCGACGCGCTGACGGTGCTTGTACAGGGGCAGGGAACGAAACGAATGCTGCTTCAACAGTTCCTCGGCGACCCACGTGCCGTCCTGGTTGGATCGCAAAGCTTCTGGGAAGGCATCGACGTGCCGGGCGAAGCGCTGCAGTGCGTGATCATCGACAAGCTGCCGTTCCCGCCCCCCGGCGATCCGCTCGTCGAAGCGCGCGTCAAGCGCCTCGAGAGCGAAGGGCGCAATGCGTTTGCGGACTACTTTGTCGCCGAGGCGGCGGTGTCGTTGAAGCAGGGCGCGGGTCGGCTGATTCGCCACGAGCACGATCGCGGTCTCCTCGTCGTCTGCGATCCCCGGATGGCCGGCATGAATTACGGCGCGAGGCTCCGGCTGGCGCTGCCACCGATGGGCAACCTGGCGACCGAGGCGGAAGCGCTCGAGTGGCTCGGCGAACTTGTGCGGTGAAGTTGCGCGCCTCAGCCCCGCGTCAAGCCGCGTTCACCAGATCTGCCACCACGGCGTCTTTTTCGCGCCGATGCCGTCTTGATACAACGTCGTGTTGGGATAGTTCTTGTTCAGGACGCGGTCGGCATCGTCCCGAAGCTCGTTGAGGCCGAGACGCTCGTAGCTCTGGACCATGATGAACAGCGCTTCCTCGGTCGACGGCGAAAACTGGAACTCCTGCACCGTCTGTTGCGCCCGGTTGGCCGCCGCCACGTAGGCGCCGCGTCGGAAGTAGTAGCGGGCGACGTGAACCTCGTACGCCGCGAGCGAATTGACGATGTAGTTCATGCGCGTGCGCGCATCGTCAGCGTAGCTCGACTGAGGAAACTGCTCGACCAGCTGTTTGAACGATTCGTACGAGTCGCGCGAGGCCTGCTGGTCGCGCTCGGACAGGTCCTGGCGCGCAAAGCTGCCGAGGATGCCCAGGTTGTCGTTGAAGTTGACAAGGCCCTTCAGGTAGAGCGCGTAGTCGAAGGCCGGGCTGGTCGGATGGAGCTTGATGAAACGATCGAGGATCGAAAGCGCCTGCGCCTTTTCGCCCGTCCTGTACATGATGTAGGCGCGTTCGATCTGCGCCTGCTGCGCCAGCACGCTCCCGGCGGCGCGGCCCTCGAGCCGTTCGTAGAGCTTGCCGGCGCGCTCGTAGTTGCCGGTCGCCGCTTCTTCCTTCGCTTCGGCGTACAGCCGCTCGCTGGTCCATTGCGCGGTATCGTCCTTCGGCGTCGAACTGCAGGCGACGATGCCGGAAGCCACCAGCAGAAGGGCCGCGCAGCGAGCCGCAATGCGGCCGATGGTGTGCATCGAATTCATGGCGTGTCGGGCGATAGCGGGCGTGCAGCCGCTCAGGAAAACAAGCGCAGATTATATGGTTGGCCCCCCTGCTGATCCCTCGCTCGAAGACGGCTCGGCCGATGAGGCCGAGGGTGCTGCCGAGCCCTGGAGCGCGTCCGCAGAACGCCGCGAAGCGGTTGTCGAAGCCGCCTTGCATGGGCAACGCCTCGATCGTGCGGTCGTCGCGCTTGCCCCAGAGTTCTCGCGCAGTCACCTGCAGTCGTTGATCGCGCGTGGCCATGTTCGGCTTGACGGCGAAGCCGCAATGACGGCCTCGCGCAAGGTGCGCGCCGGTCAGCGGCTCGAGGTCGAACTGGTCCCGACCGCTGAGAGCCGTGCCTTCCGCCCCGAGCCGATCGCGCTCGACATCGTCCACGAGGACGGCGAGGTGCTG
>JBDSAB010000532.1:0-12589 GCA_039922395.1 Caldimonas sp. | reverse complement strand
GATCGAATACAAGGCGCTGACCGACAAGATCTACGCCCGGCCGTTCCTGCTGGTGCCGCCCTGCATCAACAAGTACTACATCCTCGACCTGCAGCCCGACAACTCGCTGATCCGCTACGCCGTCCAGCAGGGCCATCGGGTGTTCGTGCTGAGCTGGCGCAATGCCGACGAGGCCGTCGCGAAGCTGACCTGGGACCAGTACATCGAGGACGCGGCGATCAAGGCGATCGGGCTGGTGCAGGAGATCAGCGGCAGCGCGAAGATCAATGCGCTCGGCTTCTGCGTCGGCGGCACGATCCTGGCGACGGCGCTCGCCGTGCTCGCGGCGCGCGGCGAGAAGCCGGTCGCCAGCATGACCCTGCTGACGACCTTGCTCGACTTCAGCAACACCGGCGTGCTCGACCTCTTCATCGACGAGACGATGGTCAAGATGCGCGAGCTGACGCTCGGCCCGGGGAGCCCGAACGGCGGCAGCCTGCTGAAGGGGCAGGAACTGGCGACGACCTTCAGCTTCCTGCGGCCGAACGACCTGGTCTGGAACTACGTGGTCGGCAACTACCTGAAGGGCGAGACCCCGCCGCCGTTCGACCTGCTGTACTGGAATGGCGACAGCACCAACCTGCCCGGGCCGATGTACTGCTGGTACCTGCGCAACACGTACCTCGAGAACAACCTCGTCGTTCCCGGCAAGGCGACTGTCGCCGGCCAGAAGGTCGACCTCGGCGCGATCGACGTGCCGACCTACCTGTATGCCTCGCGCGAAGACCACATCGTGCCCTGGGAAGGGGCCTACCGGAGCACCGGTGCGCTGAAGGGCAAGCTGCGCTTCGTGCTGGGCGCTTCGGGTCACATCGCCGGCGTGATCAATCCGCCCGCCAAGGGCAAGCGCAGCCACTGGATCGGGGCCGGCGATGCGTTGCCGACGGACCCGCAGCAGTGGTTCGGCGCTGCCAAGGAGCACCCGGGCAGCTGGTGGACCGACTGGTCCGCATGGTTGAAAAGCCAGGCCGGCAAGCAGGTGCCCGCGCCGAAGGCGCTCGGCACCGCCCGCTACAAGCCGATCGAGCCCGCGCCGGGCCGCTACGTCAAGGCGAAAGCCTGAAAGGGCGCGGTCGCCGGCGAAGCGCCGTAAGCTCCGTCTGCTGGTGCCGCGTCCCGACACGACTCCGCCCGTTTCCGATTCATCAACCCAGGAGACTTTCATGACCGACATCGTCATCGTCGCTGCCGCCCGGACCGCCGTCGGCAAGTTCGGCGGAACCCTTGCCAAGACCCCCGCTCCCGAGCTCGGCGCGGCCGTCATTGCCAGCCTGCTCGAGCGCGCCAAGCTGACCGGCGACCAGATCGGCGAGGTGATCCTCGGCCAGGTGCTGGCCGCCGGCTCCGGGCAGAACCCGGCCCGCCAGACGGTGATCAAGAGCGGCCTGCCGCAAAGCGTGCCGGGGCTGACCATCAACGCGGTCTGCGGCTCCGGCTTGAAGGCCGTGATGCTCGCGGCGCAGGCCATTCGCGACGGCGACTACGAGATCGGCATCGCCGGCGGCCAGGAGAACATGAGCCTGGCGCCGCACGTGCTCGCCGGCTCGCGCGACGGCCAGCGCATGGGCGATTGGAAGCTGATCGACTCGATGATCGTCGACGGCCTGTTCGACGTCTACAACAAGTACCACATGGGCATCACCGCCGAGAACGTCGCGAAGAAGTACGACGTCAGCCGCGAGAAGCAGGACGCGCTTGCCTTGGGGTCGCAGCAGAAGGCTGCAGCCGCGCAGGAAGCCGGCCGGTTCAAGGACGAGATCGTGCCGTTCTCGATCGCGCAGAAGAAGGGCGATCCGATCGTCTTCTCGGCCGACGAGTTCATCAACAAGAAGACCAGCGCCGAGGCGCTCGCCGGCCTGCGACCGGCGTTCGACAAGGCCGGCAGCGTGACGGCGGGCAATGCGTCGGGCATCAACGACGGCGCCGCCGGCGTCGTCGTGATGACCGCGAAGAAGGCCGAGCAGCTCGGCCTGACGCCGCTCGGCCGGATCGCCAGCTACGCGACCGTCGCTCTCGACCCGGCGTTCATGGGCATGGGTCCGGTGCCGGCGTCGCAGAAGGCGCTGCAGCGCGCCGGCTGGAAGCCGCAGGACCTCGATCTGCTCGAGATCAACGAGGCCTTCGCGGCCCAGGCCTGCGCGGTCAACAGCGAGATGGGCTGGGACACCAGCAAGGTCAACGTCAATGGCGGCGCGATCGCGATCGGCCATCCGATCGGCGCATCCGGCTGCCGGATCCTCGTGACCCTGCTGCATGAGATGAAGCGGCGCAACGCCAGGAAGGGCATCGCGTCGCTGTGCATCGGCGGCGGCATGGGCGTGGCGCTCTGCATCGAGCGCTGACGACAGACCGGTCGCGGCGGCAGCGCGCCGTCGCGACCTCGGAAGGAAGCCGCGCATGACTCAGAAGGTTGCCTATGTCACCGGAGGCATGGGGGGCATCGGCACGACGATCTGTCAGCGCCTGCACCGCGACGGCTTCAACGTGATCGCCGGCTGCGGGCCGAGCCGCGACTTCGCCAAGTGGATCGGCGAGCAGAAGGCGCGCGGCTACGAGTTCCGCGCGTCGGTCGGGAACGTCGGCGACTGGGACTCCACGGTCGCCGCATTCGAGAAAGTCCTGGCCGAGGTCGGCCCGGTCGACGTTCTCGTCAACAACGCCGGGATCACGCGCGACGGCATGTTCCGCAAGATGACGCGGGCCGACTGGGACGCCGTCATCGAGACCAACCTGACCAGCCTCTTCAACGTCACCAAGCAGGTCATCGACGGCATGGTCGAGCGCGGCTGGGGCCGGATCATCAACATCAGCTCGGTGAATGGCGAGAAGGGCCAGTTCGGGCAGACCAACTACTCGGCCGCGAAGGCCGGCATGCACGGCTTCACGATGGCGCTGGCCCAGGAAGTCGCATCGAAAGGCGTGACGGTCAACACCGTCAGCCCTGGCTACATCGCGACCGACCTGGTCAAGAAGATCCGCCAGGACGTGCTCGACAAGATCGTCGCCGGCATTCCGGTCAAGCGGCTCGGGACGCCGGACGACATCGCCTCGATGGTGGCGTGGGTCGCCTCCGAAGAATCGGGCTTCGCGACCGGTGCCGACTTCTCGGTGAATGGCGGTCTCCACATGGGTTGAGGTCGCGTCGACGTCGGACGATGGCTACAAGCGGACCGGGGTCAGGCCGATGGCCGTTCGCCGGGACGGTTAGCACACTGGTCGGGTTTACCAATCTGCCCGATCGCCATGACTGCCGCTACCGCTACTGCACCTGTTCACGCTCCCGCGCAACGCCCGCCTTCCAAGCTTCTTCAGCTCCTTGAATTTCGCGCCCTCAGCGAATTCGGGACCTCGCTGGCCTT
The DNA here is from genome assembly GCA_039922395.1 of Caldimonas sp. Taxonomy (GTDB): domain Bacteria; phylum Pseudomonadota; class Gammaproteobacteria; order Burkholderiales; family Burkholderiaceae_C; genus Schlegelella_A. Next base: position 9,191 of record JBDSAB010000532.1, on the reverse strand, counting down.
GCTGCCGTTGCTGCGCCGTGCGCCGCGCGGCGACGGCCATCCGGTGCTCGTCCTGCCGGGCTTGGTCGCCAGCGACGGCTCGACGCAGCCGCTCCGCGCGTACCTGAACGACCTCGGCTATGAGGTCCATGGCTGGGGGCTTGGCCGCAACATGGGGCTGAAGCCGGGCCTCGAGGACAAGATGAAGGCGCGCCTGACCGAGCTTCACGAGAAGACCGGCCGCAAGGTGAGCGTCATCGGCTGGAGCCTCGGCGGCATCTACGCCCGCGAGATTGCGAGCGAGGTGCCGGAAGCCGTGCGCAGTGTCATCACGCTCGGCTCGCCCCTCCACGGCGATCCGCGCGCGACCAACGCCTGGCGCATCTACGAGCTGGCGAGCGGACAGAGCATCGACGATCCCGAACTGAAGAAGCTGCGGGACGAGCCGCCGCCGGTGCCGACGACGTCGATCTTCAGCCGCTCCGACGGCATCGTCGCCTGGCGCAGCAGCATCGAGCCGCCGACCGAGCACAGCGAGTGCATCGAAGTGATGGGCAGCCATTGCGGACTTGGCGTGAATGCCTCGGTGCTGTACGCGGTCGCCGATCGTCTGGCCCAGCCGGAAGGCGCATGGCAGAAGTTCGACCGCGGGGGTCTTCGGACCTGGGTCTTTCCCGACCCGTACCGGGCCGTTTGACCGAGTTTTTCCGGCACGGGGATTGCCAGTTCTGATCGCGGGGATTGCATCAACCGATCGGCCGCGGGCTCGATTCGAGCACCGCAGCGGCAAACTGCGAAGCATCACCATTTCCGGACTTGATCGACCATGACTGACCAGAACCTCCAGAACCGCGAAGGGCAGACCGTGCCCGACGTCACCTTCAAGATCCGTCGCAACAACGAATGGGCGACGGTGAACAGCGACGACCTCTTCAAGGGCAAGAACGTCATCGTGTTCTCGCTTCCCGGCGCCTTCACGCCGACCTGTTCGTCGACGCACCTTCCGCGCTACAACGAGCTCGCCCCTGCGTTCGAGGACAAGGGCATCGACTCGATCGTCTGCGTCTCCGTCAACGATCCGTTCGTGATGCAGGAGTGGGGCAAGGACCAGGAGGCCGAGAACGTGCTGTTGCTGCCAGACGGCAACGGTGCCTTCACCGAGGCGATGGGGCTCCTCGTCGACAAGAGCGACCTCAACTTCGGCAAGCGCTCATGGCGTTACTCGATGCTGGTGCGCGACAAGGTCATCGAGAAGATGTTCCTCGAACCACAGAAGCCGGGCGACCCGTTCGAGGTTTCCGATGCCGACACGATGCTGCACTACCTCGACCCGAACGCGAAGCTGCCCGACCAGGTCGCGATCCTGACGCGAGCCGGCTGCTCGTTTTGCGCGCGTGCCAAGCAGATGCTGGACGAGGCTGGGTACGCGTATGCCGAGATTCCGCTGCCGCACACGATCCGTAGCAAGGCAGTCGGCGCGATCGCGAAGGCTCAGACCGTGCCGCAGGTGTTCATCAACGGCCAGTTGATCGGCGATTCGGACGCCCTCGAGACGTACCTGAAGCGCCAGCCGGGCCAACAGAAACCGCAGCGCCGCGCTGCCTGACGAGGGCGCGTTCCACGCCGCCGACCGATTCATGGACCTGAAGAAAAACTGGGAGCTCGTCAAGTCGGCGGCGTCTTCGTGGATCGACGACTACGCGCCCAGCATGGGCGCGGCGCTCGCCTACTACACCGTCTTCTCGATCGCGCCGCTGCTGCTGATCATCATTTCGATCGCCGGCCTCGTGTTCGGGGAGGAGGCGGCCCGCGGAGAGATCGTCTCGCAGCTTCAGGGCCTGATGGGTGCCGATGCGGCAAAAGCCGTCGAGGGCCTGCTTGAGTCCGTCAACAAGCCGGGCAAGGGCATCTTCGCAACCTTGTTCGGCATTGTCGTGCTGCTGATCGGTGCAACCACCGTGTTCGGCGAATTGCAGGACGCGCTCGATCGCATCTGGCGTGCGCCAGCGCGCGAAGGCTCGGGCCTGTGGAATCTGCTCCGCGCGCGCATCCTGTCGTTCGGGATGATCCTCGGCGTCGGCTTCCTGCTGATCGCGTCGCTGGTCGTCAGCGCCGGACTGTCGGCGCTCGGCAAGTGGTGGGCGCCTCTGTTCGGCGGCTGGGAGTTCCTGCTCCAGTTCGTCAATCTTGCCGTCAGCTTCGCACTCGTGACGGCGATCTTCGCGATGATCTACAAGATCATGCCGCGCGTGAAGATCGAGTGGCGCGACGTCTGGGTCGGCGCAGCGGTCACGTCGCTGCTGTTCACGATCGGCAAATTCCTGATCGGCGTCTACATCGGCAAGAGCGGCGTCGCCTCGGGATTCGGCGCAGCGGCCTCGCTGGTCGTCCTGCTGGTCTGGGTCTACTACTCGGCCCAGATCTTCCTGCTCGGTGCCGAGTTCACCTGGGTCTATGCACACACCTTCGGTTCGCTGAAAGGGCAGCCGATGCCGCAGGGCGCGCCGGCAGTGCCGAGCGCGGCCGGCGCCACGGCGGGTGGCGGGGCGCCGACGCCGTCCGCCGCGGCGCCGGCGACTGCTGCGCCCGCAATGGCCCGAACGCAAGCGGCACCGGTGCTCGACTCGAACGCCGCTCCCGCCATGGCATCGACCACACAGACCGAAGCGCTGAAGGCCGCTGCCAAGGTGCCGGCGACTGCGACGAACGCAGCCATCGCGTTGGCATCGACGGTCGTCGCAGCGATCCCGGCAGCCCGCCCGTCCCACCCTTCAGAGGTGCCGGAAGGATCGATCGCGCGCCGGACGGCCGAGTACCTGCGACGTGACCCGCTGAAGGGCGTCGGCATCGCGCTGGCATCCGGCGTCCTGCTGCGCTTCCTGCTCCCCCTCTCGGCCCGCCTGGCCGGGCGCCGCGTGCAGCGCCGGTTCGCGGGCCGCTAAGCCGCGAGGGGCTGCATCCGCTCGACGCGGTCGAGCGCGCGGCGCAGCGCCGAGATCGCGAGATCGATCTGCTCGCGTTCGATCGTCAGCGCCGGCGCGAGCCGGATGACGGTGCCGTGGGTGTCCTTGGTCAGCACGCCTTCCTGCATCAGCACGTCGCACACCCGGCGCGCACCGGCGAACGCCGGATCGATCTCGACGCCGACGAAGAGGCCCTTGCCGCGCACGTCGACGATCGCCGGGTGACGAACCGCACGCAAGGCGTCCAGCAGGTACTCGCCCTGGCGTGCTGCGCGTTCGCAGAGGTGCTCCGCCTCGAGCACGTCGAGCGCCGCGGTGCCCACGGCGGCCGCCAGCGGGTTGCCTCCGAACGTGCTGCCGTGGTCGCCGGGTGTGAACTGCGCCATCACGTCTTCGCGCGCGCAGAACGCGCTGACCGGCAGCAGACCGCCACCGAGCGCCTTCCCGAGGGTAACGCCGTCCGGGCGCACGCCTTCGTGGTCGCAGGCGAGCACCCGGCCGGTTCGACCGAGGCCGGTCTGCACCTCGTCGGCAATCATCAAAACGTTGTGACGCGTGCAGATCGCGCGCACCGCGGCCAGGTAGCCGGCCGGCGGCACGACGATCCCGGCCTCGCCTTGCACAGGTTCGACCAGGAACGCAGCGGTGTTTGGCGTGATCGCGGCTTCAAGCGCCCCGGCATCCCCGTACGGCACGCTGACGAAGCCGGGCGCGAACGGACCGAAGCCGTCGCGGTACTGCGCTTCGCTCGAGAACCCGACGATCGTGGTCGTGCGACCGGCGAAGTTGCCGGCGGCGACGATGATCTGGGCCTGCCCATCGGGCACGCGCTTGACTTTGTAGGCCCACTTGCGGGCCGCCTTGATCGCGGTTTCGACTGCTTCGGCGCCGGTGTTCATCGGCAGTGCGCGCGCCATGCCGGTGAGCGTGCAGAGGCGCTCGAGAAAGCGGCCGAGTCCGGCGGTATGGAAGGCGCGGCTGGTGACGGCCAGCTTGCCGGCTTGCTCGACGAGTGCGCGGACCAGCGTTGGGTGACCGTGGCCGAAGCTGACGGCGGAATAGGCCGACATCATGTCGAGGTAGCGACGTCCTTCGGTGTCGAACAGCCACACGCCATCGCCGCGTTCGAGCGTCACGGCGAGCGGGTCGTAGTTGCGCGCGCCGTAGCGGCGTTCGAGGTCGACCGGGGACAGGGAGATCGAAGCAGCGGCGTTTCTCATGGCGTTTCCTCTGGCAGATCAAAGACCGTGAAAGCCGGCCTTCAGTGCCGTCAGCGTACGCCGGATGTCATGAAATGTGCTTTCGGTCGCTTGCGCTGAATGGCCTTTATGCGCAAGAATCTTGCATGGAAGTAGCAATTCGGCCGACTATCAGCTCGCCGCTGGACGCAATCGATCGCAAGATCGTCACGGCGCTGCAGCGCTCGGGACGGGCCAGCAACGTCGAGTTGGCGGCCGAAGTGCACCTGTCAGCACCCCAGTGTTTCCGCCGCACTCGCTCGCTCGAAGAGCGCGGCGTGATCCGCGGCTACGCGGCGCAGGTCGACCCCGCTGCGCTCGGCTACGGTGTCACCGCATACGTCAGCATGAGCATCGCCGGCGACCAGTTCGGACGGGTTCGCGAGATCGAGCGCGAGATCGCGGCGCATCCGCAGATCATCGAATGCCATGCGGTATCTGGCGACTCCGACTACCTGTTGAAGGTGGTGGCGCACGACCTGCGCAGCCTGTCCCAGTTTTTGACCGATCGTCTGATGCAGATCAGCGGCGTCGACGATGTGCGGTCGATGATCGCGCTCGAGGTGATCAAGCCGTCCGGGCCGGTGCCGGTCGAGTAGGGATCAGGCTTCGATCGGGTCCACGATCGCGCGCCGTGCCGTCGCAACCAGTGCCGGCTCGCTGCCGTCCCAGTCGAGAGCTGGAGCGGCCTGTGCCTCGACCTGCGGAAAATTGCGCCGCAGCGACTGCCGGTAGATCGGGTCGTAGTGCGTGACCAGCAGGTCGCGAACCACACTGGCGACTTCGCCGCGACGTGCGGCCGCCTGCCAGCCGCCGACCACCTCGCGCCCGCGCAGCTCGCGCAGCGCGTCGAGGCGGCCGCAGAATGCCTCGATGTCGGTGACGAAGTGTTCGTACTCCGTCAGCAGCAGCTGTACGCGCCGATCGAGCGCTAGCTCGAGCCAGACGCAAGGCGAAGCGCGCATTCGTGCGATCAACGCCTCGGGCACGCGCAGGTCGCCGATCTTCTTGCTCTCGCTTTCGACGAATACCGGCCGCGTCGGATCGAGCCGGCGCAGGACGTTCCAGACTGCCGTGTCGAATGCCTTCTGCGACGGCTGGCGGCTGCCCGGCACGAGGCCCAGGACCGACCCGCGATGGTTGGCGAGCGCTTCGAGATCGAGCACCTGGGCGCCTTCGGCGGCGATCGCCTGCAGCAGCCGGCTCTTGCCCGAACCGGTCGGACCGCAGACGACACGAAATGCGAATGCGGCCGGCAGCGTCTCGAGCGCGGCGACCACGGCGCGCCGGTACTCGCGGTAGCCGCCGGCGAGCACTCGGGCGTGAAAGCCGATCTGGTCGAGCACGAGCGCGAGGGCGCCGCTGCGCTTGCCGCCGCGCCAGCAGTAGACCAGTGGCGCCCAGTCCTTGGTCTTGTCCGCCATCTCGCGTTCGAGGTGGCGCGCGATGTTGCCGGCGACCAGTCCCGCGCCGCGCTTTCGGGCGTCGAATGCGGACGTCTGCTTGTGCAGGGTGCCGACTTCGGCGCGCTCGGCGTCGGTCAGCGATGGCCAGTTGACGGCGCCGGGCAGATGGTCTTCGGCGAACTCGCTCTCCGAGCGCGCATCGATGATGCTGCTGAACGCGTCGAGGCGTGAGAGCGCCGCGACGGCGTCGATCGAGGCCAGCGGCATGGCGACAGGCGGGAGGTCGGTGCCGCCGCGTGTCACGGCGCGATCGCGTCGAGCAACTCGGTCTCGATCTGCAGTTGCTTGCGGTTCTGCTGCAGCACCGGGCCGTCGATCAGGAACGTGTCCTCCACCCGCTCACCGAGCGTCGTGATCTTCGCGAGCTGCAGGTTGATCTGGTGGTGTGCCAGCACGCGCGCGATGGAGTAGAGCAAGCCGGACCGGTCGCTCGTCGAGACCGCCAGCAGCCAGCGCTGGCCTCGCTCGTCGGGGCGCAAGGTGACGCGCGGCGTGATCGGAAACGACTTCACTCGCCTCGAGATGCGGCCGCGCGAGGGCTCCGGCAGCGGTCCCGAGTTCGCGAGCGCCGACGCGAGCTGGGTCTCGACGTAGGCGATCAGGTCGCGGTAGTGCTGCTCGAATGGCGGGCTCGTGACCTGGAAGGTGTCGAGCGCATAGCCGGTTGCCGTCGTGTGGATCTTCGCGTCGAGGATGTTGAAGCCGGCACTGTCGAAGTAGCCGCAGATGCGGGTGAAGAGGTCCTGCCGGTCGGGTGCGTAGACCACGACCTGCAGTCCTTCGCCGAGCGACGACAGCCGAGCCCGCACGATCGGCTGGGTCGTCGCGACCAGCTCGTGCAGCGAGCGCGCATGCCAGGCGATGTCGCCGGCATCGTGGCGCGCGAAGTAGCTGAGCTCGAGCGTCTTCCAGAGCGGTCCTTCGACGCCGGGCGGGAGCGACACCAGGTTGAGCAGATGCCGGGCTTCCTGCTTGCGCGCCTCGATCTCGGCATCGCGGTTCGGGCGGGCGCCGCCGAGCGCGCGCAACGTGAGCCGGTACAAGTCTTCGAGCAGCTTGCCTTTCCACGCGTTCCACACCTTCGGACTGGTGCCCCGTATGTCGGCGACCGTCAACAGATACAGCGCGGTCAACCGACGCTCCGTGCCGACCAGGCGAGCGAAGGCCTGGATCACGTCGGGATCTGACAGGTCCTCCTTCTGCGCGATGCGCGACATCGTCAGGTGCTGGGCGACCAGGAATTCGATCAGCGCGGTGTCCTCGCGATCGAGACCGTGGTCGCGGCAGAAGTGGCGCGCCTCGCGCATGCCGAGTTCGGAATGGTCGCCGCCGCGGCCCTTCGCGACATCATGGAACAGCGCGGCTATGTAGAGCACGTACGGCCGGTCCCAGGTCGACGCGAGCTGCGAGCAGAACGGGTACTCGTGCGCGTGCTCGGGGATCAGGAAGCGGCGGATGTTGCGCAGCACCGTGATGATGTGCTGGTCGACCGTGTAGACGTGGAACAGGTCGTGCTGCATCTGCCCGACGATGCGCCGGAACACCCACAGGTAGCGGCCGAGCACGCTGGTCTGGTTCATCAATCGGAACGAATGGGTCTGGCCGGCCGATGCCTTCAGGATCTGCATGAAGGTCGCGCGGTTGACCGGGTCGTGCCGGAACTTCGCATCCATCAGGTCGCGCGCGTTGTAGAGCGCGCGCAAGGTGCGCGCCGACAGCCCTTTCGGGCCGACGGTCTGCTGGAAGACCAGGAACGTCTCGAGGATCGCGTGCGGATCGCGCTGGTACAGGTCGTCGCTGGCGACTTCGAGCATCCCGGAGCGCTCGAGGAAGTGCTCGTTGATGGGTCGCATCGGCGCGTCCTGCGAGCCGTTGATGCGCTCCTCGATGTTCAGCATCAGGATCTGGTTCAGCTGGGTCACCGCCTTCGCGGCCCAGTAGTAGCGCCGCATCAGCTTCTCGGACGCGCGCTGGACTGCGGTCGAGCGATAGCCGAAGCTCTCGGCGACGGCGGTCTGCAGGTCGAACACGAGGCGGTCCTCGCGCCGGCCGGCGATCGTGTGCAGGCGCGCCCGGATCAGCTTCAGCAGGCCTTCGTTGCGCTGCAGCTGCTTCACCTCGAACGGCGTGATCAGCCCGTTCGCGGCCAGCGCCGCCCAGTTCTTGCCGAGCCCGGCGGCGCGCGCGACCCAGATCACGACCTGCAGATCGCGCAGGCCGCCCGGGCTTTCCTTGCAGTTCGGCTCGAGCGAGTACGGCGTGTCCTCGTACTTCTGGTGGCGCTGGCGCATCTCGAGCGTCTTCGCGCGCAGGAAGGCCTTCGGGTCCATCACTTGCGCGTTGACGCGCCGGAAGTGGTTGAAGACGCGCCGCGAGCCGCACAGATAGCGCGATTCGAGCAGCGCGGTCTGCACCGTGACGTCGCTCTGCGCCATCACCGCGCATTCCGCAACGGTGCGCACGCTCGAGCCGATCTCCAGGCCGGTGTCCCAGCACGACATGATGAAGGCTTCGATCGCGGCGAGCGGCGTCTCCGCCGTCTTCGGATTGGCCGCCGGCAGCAGCACCAGCACGTCGACGTCGGAATGCGGGAACAGTTCGCCGCGCCCGTAGCCGCCGACCGCGAGGAGGGCGGTGCCTTCCGGCATCGCGGCGCTCTGCCAGAGCGCGAGCAAGGTCTGATCGACGAGCCGGGTCAGCGCGCGCAGCAGGCTCGCTGCGGCCGGCGCGGTGGGTCGCGCGTTCGTGAAGCGGCCGAGCAGCTCGGCCTTGTCGTGCTGGAAGCGCTCGCGCAGACTGCCCGCGGTTTCGAGCGCCGGCGTCGAGGCGTCGATCGGCGCCAGCATCCGGTCGCGCTCAGGCGCCGACGAATGCCGGCGGCGGAGGACTGCCCGACGACACTGTCATCACGTCGTAGCCGGTGTCGGTGACGAGCACCGTGTGCTCCCACTGTGCCGAGAGCGAGCGGTCTTTCGTGACGATGGTCCAGCCGTCGCCCATCTCGCGGATCTCGCGGCGGCCGGCGTTGATCATCGGCTCGATCGTGAACAGCATTCCCGGTACCAGCGGCTCGAGCGTGCCCGGCCGGCCGTAGTGCAGCACCTGCGGCTCTTCGTGGAAACGCTGGCCGATGCCGTGGCCGCAGAACTCGCGGACGACCGAGAAGCCGTTGTTCTCGGCAAAGGTCTGGATCGCATGGCCGATGTCGCCGAGGTGGGCGCCGGGCTTTACCTTCTGGATGCCCTTCCACATCGCGTCGTACGTCATCTGGATCAGGCGCTTCGCGGCGATCGAGCCTTCGCCGACGACGAACATCCGGCTGGTGTCGCCGTGCCAGCTGTCCTTGATGACGGTGACGTCGATGTTGACGATGTCGCCGTTCTTCAGCGGCCGATCGTTCGGGATGCCGTGGCAGACCTGGTGGTTGATCGAGGTGCAGATCGACTTCGGGTAGGGCGTGTAGCCGGGCGGCGCATAGTTCAGCGGCGCCGGCGTGGCCTTCTGCTCGAACACGATGTAGTCGTGCGCCAGCTTGTCGAGCTGAT
>JBDSAB010000531.1:0-10549 GCA_039922395.1 Caldimonas sp. | reverse complement strand
GCTTGAGCCGCGCGGCGCTGAAGCGGTGGCCGTGCCTGAGGTTGCAACGCGGCGTCGCTACGTGGGTTCTGCGCGCGACAGGTCGTGTTCAGCCACGCCGACTCATGCAGGCGAGTGGTCGGCAAGTGAACGCTCTGTCGATTGAGGGGACGACTCATGGCGAAGGCGGTGCACGAATCCTCGGGCTGCGCGGCAACGTCTCGACAACGATCAACGCGGCCCCGCAGTGCCGGCACACGAAGTGCGGCGCGTTGCCGTCGGCATCGTCAGCCGTGCCCTGCGACGGCCGCAATTGACCCAGCAACTCGCGCGCCGCGGCCAAGCTCGGCTTGCGGTTGCCGTTGGCCAACAGCCCGTAGTGCCGAATGCGATGCAGGCCAGTCGGCAGCGTGTGCAGCAGGAAGCGCCGCATGAACTCGTCGGCGCCGAGCGTCATCGCCTTGTGACGCGTGTTGCCCTTGGCACGGTAGTCCTTCCAGCGGAAGGTCACGCCGCGCTCGTCCAAGCTGAGCAGCCGGCTGTTGGAGATCGCCACGCGGTGCGTGTAGCGCGACAGATAGGCGAGTACCGCCGCCGGCCCGGCGAAAGGTCGCTTGGCGTAGACCACCCATTCGCACTTGCGCATCGGAGCGAGCCATCGCGCGAACGCGCCGGCATCGGCCAGCGGCGCGTGCTCGCCCCAGAAGCGAAGTTCGCCGCGTCGATGGGCATGGGCAAGCTCTTCGATGAAGCGACGCCTGAACAACCTGGAGAGCACCCGCACGGGAAGGAAGAACCCGGGCCGACACGCGATCCAGGACTTGCCGTCCGGCGAGAGCCCGCCACCCGGGACGACGCCATGCACATGCGGGTGATGGGTCAACGCCGAACCCCAGGTGTGCAGCACGAGCGTCGCGCCGATGCGTGCGCCCAGGTGCTTCGGGTCCGCAGCGATGGTCATCAGACCTTCGGCTGCCACGTCGAACAGCAACCCATAGATGACGGTCTTGTTCTGGTATGCGAGGTCGGCGATCGGCGCCGGCAAGGTGAAGACCACGTGGTAATACTCGACCGGCAGCAGGTCGCCCTGACGGGCCTCGAGCCAACGCTGCGCCGCGCTGCTCTGGCACTTCGGGCAATGGCGGTTCCGGCACGAGTTGTAGGAGACTTCGGTCGTGCCGCAGTCGTCGCAACGCAAGACGTGACCGCCCAGCGCCGCACTACGGCACTGTTCGATGGCCGACATGACCTTGAGCTGACCCAGGCTCAGGTGTCCGCGCTGGTTCTGGCGCCAGGCGGGACCGTGCATGCGGAAGATGTCGGCGACCTCCAGGGCGGGGTTCGCCACAGTCCTACGGAGGCGTCAAGGTCTCCAGCGGACTGACAACCTCGCGTAGCACCTGCGTGGCCACGTGCGTGTAAAGCGACGTGGTCTCCAGCTTCTTGTGGCCCAACATGACCTGGATCACGCGGATGTCGACCTTCTGCTCCAGCAGGTGGGTGGCAAAGCTGTGACGCAAGGTGTGCATCGAGACGCGCTTGTCGATCAGGGCCATGTTGGCAGCCGCGCAGATGGCGCGGTTGAGTTGGCGCACGGTCAACGGGTCCATGGGGTCGAGTCCGGGGAACAGCCATCCGTTGGTGAGGATCTTCCCTTGAGCGTGGGCGGTACGCCACCAGTTGCGCAGCCGCTGCAGCAGCAGGGGCGAGAGCATCGCGTAGCGGTCCTTGCGGCCCTTGCCCGGTTCGACGCGCAGCGTCATGCGCTGGCTGTCGATGTCGGTGACCTTTAGGCCGATGACCTCGCTTGCACGAAGGCCCGTGCCGTAGGCCAGCGACAGGGCGGTGTGGTGCTTCAGGTTCGTGACCGCCGCGAGCAACCGTGCGACCTCATCCTGGCTGAGCACCACCGGCAAGGTCTGCGGCACACGCACGGGCTGGACCTTGGCCAACACCTCGCCGCGGCTCAACGTGATCTCGAAGAAGAACTTCAGCCCGGTGAGCGTGGCGTTGATCGTGATCGGCGAGGCGCCCTGGTCGACCAGGTGCAGTTGAAAGCGGCGCAGATCGTCAGCGCTGGCAGTGTCGGGCGCTCGTTCGAGAAAGATGGTCAGGCGGCGAACCGCGCGGATGTAGCCGGCTTGGGTTCGCGGCTGCAGCTTGCGCATGCGCATGTCGTCGAGCATGCGCTGACGCAGCGCGGAGACGGTCGGAGTGCGGAATTCCATGGTTCTGCTCCTGTCGAAGAACGAGGCGGATTGCCACGCTCGACAACAGTGGCACGACGACTCTCCCGAGCACTCGGCTACGCAACGACGAAGCGTTGCCGCGCGAGCGGCTTAGTCCCGTGGCCGACAGTCGCTTCTGGCCGACTCGCGGTCCAGACTGATTGCGGACTCTCACGTTCGGCGATTCGATGACAGCTTTCGCCGAGAGCGGTCATCCCGCCTGAGCACGGAGCGAACGACCGCTTGCCGTTACGTTCAATAGGTGCTGCCGACCCATTGCACCCGGCGGAGGTTTTCTCAGCGAGCGACCGGTCTACCTTGAAACTTGACCTTCGCTCGCGTCGCCGAGAGAGTCAGTGACGGCGACAGCGGTCGTTCGCTGGTGGCCAGCATCGACTCGGAGAGGATCTCGGCTGAACGACTGCATCCGAAGGCAGATTACTCACACTGCCGACCCAAGGCAGCCACATCGCGCCGCAGAGCTCATCGCCCCAAAGCAGTCGTTTGCAGACCCTGCTGGTGCGCGCGTATCGCTCCTGCGTGCCGGCCAGCCGGCCAGCCGCGGTCTGTCGGCGTCGAGGTGACGACGCGCGCCAGCGGCCAGGGCCATAGGGCCGCAGAGCGGCGTTGCGCCTGCAGCACGACTCGACCCGCTTTGCCGTCATCGTCCGCTCCGAGGCCGCACACAACGCGTCTCGGGCGAACAGTTTGCCAAGTAACGAACGAGTTTCAAGTTCGCTGCGGCCAAGTTCCGGCGCGAAACTGCCTCCAAGCCCGCGCGACGATGCCCGCCATACCGCCTCGTGCCAGAAACACTACCAGCAGGACACTGGCCCCGGTGGCGATATTGATAACGCCCGACTGCGTCGTTCCTGCGAAACTCACCAGTTCCGGCAAAAACACGTAGAACGCACCGCCGAGGAGCGAGCCGAACAAGCTTCGCATGCCCCCCACCACCATCGCGATAAGCAGATTCAGGCCGATGAGCAAGTTCAGCGACTCCGGCGACATGAAACCAATTGCGCAAACGTACATGAACCCGGCCACCCCACCGAACAAGGCCGCGCATACGAAGGCTTGAACCTTGTACGCATACACCGGCACACCAACAGACGCCGCGACCGTTTCGTTCACGCGGATCAGTGACAGTGCCCGGCCGAGCCGCCCACGTGTGAGGTTGCCGGCCAGGAAGAACATCACGGCTGCCAGCAGCGCGAGCACATAGAAAGTCCACTGGTCGGGTGCCAATCCGGTCCATACCGGTGCGTGCAGTGGTCTAGCGCTGATACCGGTCGAGCCGCCGGTAAGACCCGACAAGCGCTTGGCGAGCGGGACGGCAATCACCGGAAGGGCGAGAGTCACCATCGCCAGCGAGTGGCCGCCTAGCCGCAGCGCTGGCAAGGCGACCAGCAGGCCGATCACGCTGGGCACGACGCACGCCGCAGCGAACGCGGCCAAAACCGGCCAACCGGCGGCTGTGGCGATGGCAGCCGAATAGGCGCCGAGCCCAAGGAACGCACTGTGGCCCAGCGAAACCTGCCCCGCATATCCGGTCACAAGATTCAGGCCGAGAATTGCCACTGCGAACGCGGCAACCAGGGACAGTTGCGAGTTCGTATAGGTGGTGGCATATAACGGCACGATCGCCACAACCACCGCGCCCACCAGCCACAGCACAGCCTGTGCGCGAAATACGGCAGGCAATCGCCGAATCCAGGAGAGCGCGCTCATACCCGCCCCTTCTCGGCCCGCCCGAACAAGCCCTGCGGCCGCCACATCAGCACGGCGCACATCAGCAGCAGCGGCACCGCGATCTGCAGGTCGTTGCCGATAAAGCCAACATATGTGCCGGCCAGGTTCTCGACGACTCCGATCAAGCCGGCCGCGATAACCACGCCAAGCGGGCTTTCCAGGCCACCTACGATGACCGCAATCAGCGCGTACACGAGTATCTGGTTCATCATGTTCGGGTCGAGATACACCTTCGGCGCGACGAGACACCCGGCCAGCGCGCCCACGGCGGCGGCCAAGCCCCAGCCGGTCATCAGCAGCAAGTTGACGTGCAGTCCGGAGAGGGCACTGGATTCGGGGTTGTCGGCCACCGCTCGCATTGCCAGCCCGAGCCGCGTCCTGAAGAACAGCAACTGAAGCGCGATCACGAGCACTGCAAGCACTGCGACGATGCCGAGAGATTCGAAGCTCAGGGCAATGCCCGCCACCCGTACGACGCCGGCCGGGAAAATGGACGGAAAGGGCTTGATCTCCTGGCTCCAGATGAAGCCGGTCACGCCGTTCAGAAAGATCAGCAGACCTATCGTCACAACGATGATGACCAACGGCGCTTCCTTGGCCACGCGGCGGATGACGAAACGCTCGATCAGCGCACCCAAGGGCACGGCCAGCACGATTGCGACCGCAACCGCCACCCCAGTCGGCAGGCCTGCCTGCACCAGCGCCCAAGCGAAGTAGGCAGAGAGGACCGCCATCTGTCCCTGCGCGAAGTTCACTATCCGGGTTGCCCGGTTGATGAGCACGAGCGCCAGGGCCAGAGTCGCGTAGATGGCGCCGGTCGCGAGGCCTCCGATGATCTGTTGAAGCGCCAGCATTCTTCTTCCTTCACCCGCCGAGGTACGCGGCACGCACTTCATCCATCCCGGCCAGCTGCTTGGCCGGCCCCTTGATGGCCACTCGACCCGACTCGAGCACGACGGCCCAGTCGGCGAGTTCCAGAGCGAGCGCTGCGTTCTGCTCGACGATCAGCATCGAAATATGGCGTTCGGCATGCAGATTGCGAAGCGCATCGAACACTTCGCGTGTAATTTTGGGGGCGAGACCAAGCGAAGGCTCGTCGAGAACGAGAAGACGCGGCCGGCTCATCAGCGCACGTGCAATGGCGAGCATCTGCTGTTCGCCGCCGGAGAGGTTGCCTGCCAGCGCGGTGCGACGCTCTCGGAGCTTCGGGAAAAGCGCATAGCAAGACTGGATATCCTCCGCCACCTGCACCCGGTCGCGACTACGCAGGCCGCCCACTTGCAGGTTCTCAGCCACGGTCAAGCGAGTCAGCGTGCCGCGTCCCTGGGGCACATGGGCAAGCCCGCGTTGCGCAATCTGATCGGCGCGCAAAGCCGTCAACGACTCTCCCGCCAACGTCACCGTGCCGGTGAACTCGAGCATTCCGCTCACGGCTCGGAGGGCTGTGGTCTTGCCAGCTCCATTAGCACCCAGCAACGCTGTGATGCCGTCTTGCGCCACGACCAGGTCAATTTGGTGCAGCACCTGCGAAGCGCCGTAACCCGCGCTGACTCCGTCGAGCTCGAGCAGGTTCATGCGGCGGCGCCGAGATAGGCCTCGACGACAACCGGATGCTTCTGGACCTCCGCCGCAGACCCCTGGAGCACAACCCTGCCCTCTACAAGAACGACGACCTTGTCAGTGAGTTGCGAAATCAAGCCCATGTGGTGTTCGACGAGCACCATCGTGAGATCGAATTGCTTACGCAGTTTGCGTAGCAGTGCGCTCAACTCGTCGACCTCGCTGTGCGGCAGGCCTCCGGCCGGCTCATCCAGAAGAAGAAGACGGGGTCGCGACAGCAGCGCACGCGCCAGCTCCACCTTCTTCTGCAACCCGTAAGGCATATCTCCGGCTCGAACGTGGGCCCACCGCGCCAGACCCAGTTCGTCCATGATGGCTTCGCCTTGCTGTCTTAGCAGTGCTTCGTCATTTCGTACGGACGGCAATCCCAACGCAAGCGACAAAGCGTTGCCGCGCAAATGGGTATGGCCGCCGCACAGGGCGTTTTCGAGCGCGGACGCTACCGGATCGAGGGTCGGATGCTGGAACGTTCGCGCGACACCGATCGCCGCGAGCTGATGAGGAGGTAGTCTCAGGAGATCCCACGTGCCAGTGTGGGGCACGTCGAAATTTACCTTCCCTTGGTGAGGAACGTAGCTGCCGGTGATGCAGTTGAAGAGCGAGGTCTTGCCTGCGCCGTTCGGGCCCACCAGGCCGCAAATGGTGCCGCTTTGCACGTCGAAGCTGACGTCTTGAAGCACAGCGTGGCCGCCGAATCGCAGGCTCACCCCTTCTACCCGCAACGCAGTGGTCACTGGGCCCACCGGCGTGTCAATGACGGCGCTCCATCCAACTGCGCAGCGCGGCAACGACGGCAGCCGGTTGCTCCATCGGCGCCATGTGACCGCACTCCTCGAGGACGATCAGCGGCGCTGCGCCGGGAATCTTTGCTGCCATCAACTGCGAGTTTTCGAGCGGGGTGATCAAGTCCTGCCGGCCGCACAGCACCAGGGTGGGGCACGATATGTCTGACAGGGTCGCCACACTGTCAAGCCGGCCCATGATCGCGCGTTGCTGGCGCAGGAACGCGTCCTTACCGACGCGCTCTGCCATCGCGTCGAAGGCATTGATCAGGGACGTGTCAGAGAGCCGGCTCTCATGAAAGAGCAAGGGCGGAAAGCCAGCAATGACTTCCCGAAAGCCACCGCGCTGGGCCTCCTCAAAGAACGCCTGCCGCCGCACCGCTTGTTCGTGTGAATCGGCGCGCGGCTGGGTGTCCAGCAGCGCCAGGCGGCGTACCCGATGCGGCGCCCGGCGCATGATCTCGAGGGCGACATAGCCCCCCATCGAATGGCCGACGAGCGAAAACATGCCGTCGCTCAATGCCAGGACGGCGCTTGCCATTGCCTCGATCGACTCCTGGAGGTCGAGTTCCGCCACCCGGCAATCAAAGGCCTCCGACAGAGCCTCGATCTGGGATGTCCAGACTTCGCGGTCGCACAACAGCCCGGGTACAAAGAGCACGGCTTCACGCGAAGCGTCCGCCATCATTCGCTAACTATCCAAGCGCCATCGCGCAATGTCTGCAACTTGAAACCGGTGATAGGCGCCTGCGGCGGCTGGCCGCCGTCGAATCCGATCCCTGAAAGCAACATCGACACCTTCGAGAGCTTCAGGCCGTGGATCGCGTCCATTAGTCCCTGGCGGGTCAGGGTCTTCATCGCCTTCAGGCTCTCGACCATGGTCTCGGCGCTGGCGTAACCCCAGACCGCGTTCAGGATTAGAGGATCGACACCCGGGTTGTACTTGGCCATGCGGGCAAGGTACTCGACCACGTCCGGGTCTTGCGCAAATTGCGGCGCGCCTGGAGACTTAATGAACGTCGTGCTGCGCAACTCGGCCAGGTACTCGCCCGCTCCGGAGGGCTTGATCACCTGAGCGATGTTGGACGTCAAGGTTGGGATGAAGGTCGCCGGCTTCCATCCGGTCAGCTGAATCTGCTTCAGGCCGGAAGCCTGAAGCCTCGGCACGTTGACCGCGGAAAAAAACCAATCCGCCTTCGATGCCGCAAGGTTGGCTATCTGGCTGTCGACCGTCGGGTCGGTCGGCTCGTAGGTTTGTCGACTCACTATCTCCGCCTTCGACCCTTCGAGTCCCTTTTCCAGCCCGCGCACGTAGGCGCGGCCCACGTCGTCGTTCTGGCTCAGCACGGCCACGCGCGCCGGCTTGTCCTGCGATTTGATGAACGCTGCAAACGCTTGGCCTTCCGATTCATAGGTTGGCAACCACCCAATAGACCAAGGGTTCTTCTTGGGGTCGGCACTGAACACGCTCGCACCGGTGACCATGAAAACATTCGGAACCCCCAGTTGGACGGTTTCCGGCATGACAGCCAAATTTCCTGGTGTTCCGAACGATCCGACAAGGGCGAGTACTTTGTCCTGGTTCACGAGTTGGCGAAAGTTCACGACCAGCTTGCCCGGATCGTAAGCGTCGTCCCGGGCTATGTACTCGATCCGGCGCTTCTTTCCGTCGGACATCAGTACCCCGCCGGCGTCATTGACGGCCTTGTAATAGGCTTGTGCACCCGCGACTTGGGCAAGACCATTGGCCGACAACGCGCCCGACAGCGGCAGGCTTCCGCCGATCTTCACGGTGTCGGCGGTGATGCCCGGATCAGTTGCCGCGTCCCGACCGCAACCAACCAGCAAAACCGCCAAAGCCCCCACCGCTGCAAACGTCTTTACGGTGCGAACAAGTCTTGTCGTTCCCACATCGAAATGGCTCGGTCGATTCAGCCTAGCGACGTTCTCACTCATGAAATCTCCAGTTTCGAATTGGTCCTGCTTTTGCCTCCGGTGCCGAAGGCATGTCTCTTTTCCAGGCCGAATGTAGTCACGCAGCGCCGCGCGCAATATCGTTCAACTGAACGACTTGCTTTTGATTTCAGAAGGGATCCGGGTGCCCGGTAGGGTGGCCTGAACGTACCTGGCGCTTTCGAGCCGCCGGTGACGTGCGACGAGCGCCTCGCGCTTCAGGCAAGCGCTTTGGTCGTTGACGGCGGATGTCATCGTTGCCTTGTCGCTCACCCCCAACTTCTCGTAGATCATCCGCAAGTGATGGCGGACCGTGGCCGGTGCGCTGTCGAGATCGCGGGCAATTTCCTTATAACTGAGTCCGCGGCTGAACGCGTGCGCGATGGACGCTTCCCGCTGGGACAGAAGGTCCACGCGCGATCGTGCCCGCGCAACAAGGAGGTGGAAATCGCCAAACGAATATCGACGCAAGACGATGCGGTTCAGCTTGACGGAGGCGTGCTTCGATTGGAGCCAGTGCAGCATCGAGGGCGGCAGCGACGCGCCGTGCCAGCCTGGCCATTCCACATCGACGAAGCCGCGAAAGCTTTCCTCCGCGTTGATCACGCCGAATTGCCTGTCGATCAGGGCAATGGCGGCCTCTCCTCCCGACGCTACAGCCTTGAAATGTTCGATGCCAAACGCACGGTTGACCGCCCACGACGCGCACAGATGCGGCATCAGATACTGCTTGAGCATCCGCTCGTTGGCATTGAAGCGGGACTCGTGGCGGGCCCGATAGAGAGAGAGAAAGGTGAAAGTCTTACTGGCAGGAACGAAGTCAGCTGTGCAGAACGCCTGCGCGATGCCATGCGAGAAAGTCAACGTCGCCAGCCCCGGTGTGGCCGCCAAGTTTCGTTCGTCGAAATAGGTGGTTTGCCGGGGCTGCTTGTGCGCGGCCTTGGCGACACTGTCGTCGCCCTTGGTCTGCTCCCACACTTCCACATAGGCGACCGGAAGATTGAACAAATGGGAAGAGTGCAGCAGGAAGCTGGTGTTATGGGGCGACATGATTCCCCACCACGCCATGTCGAACGGAAGGATTCGCTGTACCGCTGAAAGGGCCTTCTGCTGATAGCAGTCCACCGATTGTTCCCGGGCAAGGACCGTCAACTCCAGGAGAACGTCGCTAAATTCGTTGAGCTTGAACATTGATACCTCGCCGCGAACAGCGCCGTCGTCGCGACTGTTTCGACTGGATCCAGGCGCGCTTTGTGTGAAGCGTCGATGGCGACCACGAACTTCGCACGATACATGAGCGCGACGTCGACCCATGAGGCCGGACTTTGGCCCTAGCGCAGACGGGTCATGCTGGTAGTCGACCCGGCGCGGAACCCGTCGCGAGAGGTGCGACCACGACGACCCGGCTCGACCCAGAGGTGCGCAGCTCAGGTGAAGGAACCTGGGTCAGGATGCCGTACGTAAGGTACGCATCGAACTCGTCCTAGTTTAATTGCGATAGGCCGGCGCCTGCGGCTTCCTCGTTCTGGCGAGGAGGGTATGGGCATTGCCGCGCCCGGCGGAATGCCCGATCTGCTCGGACGGGGCGGCGTTCGTAGTGGACCGGCGCGCTGGTAGAGGTAGGTCGCCGGGGACTGCCGACCCATGACTTGCACGGGTGCTCCCGAGCCTGTCAACCGGACGGTTTTCAGCCCGTCAAGGAGTCGCAATCGCGTTCATTGTCTCCTGTCTGTGGACCTGTCCTCGTGGCCCGCCTTTCGACTACTTCCCTTGGCGCCGCAGGGCCGCAGGCGCTGAAACGGCGAATGACATGCCGGGAAGCTGCCTGTGGCCAGCGACTGGAAGTGGCCGTGCAGCGACGGTCGACGACCGTCTCAGAACGACCCCAAGCAAACCTTCCTCAAGCTTAGTCCGGCATCTGCTGATACTTTGAGAGCTGACCGTCAACCAGTTTGGCTGACGCCAGTTTTGCTGGCGCGAATGCGGCTGGCCACCGTTTCCCTTCTTGGAGTCGGAGTCTGGTCCTGCCTGCCATGCGAACGGCGGCTCCGTTGACATAGCCAATCTCATTTCAGCCGCCGAATTCGACAACAGCATAAGAGTTTCCGCGGCCGCGAGTCGTCGCCGCATTCCAGCCGTTGGCATCGAGCTGAGCCCTCGGACCGCCTGACACCGATGGAAATCGACTCCGCCGGGCCTTCGCGCTCAATCCAGCGGCTACGCGACACAGTGTTG
>JBDSAB010000530.1:0-4778 GCA_039922395.1 Caldimonas sp. | reverse complement strand
CGCAACGCGCGGGCGGCGAGCGCGAGGCGCCAGTGCATCAGGTACTGCATCGGCGGCTCGCCGACGAGGGCGGCGAAGCGGTCGGCGAGTGCCGAGCGCGACAGCGCGACCCGGTGCGCCAGCTCCTCGAGCGTCCAGGCCTGCGCCGGCGCGGCGTGCAGCAGCGCGAGCGCGCGCCCGATCCGCGGGTCGCGCAGCGCGGCGAGCCAGCCCTTGCCGGCCGGCGGCAGCAGCTCGGCGTAGCGGCGCAGCGCGTCGATGAAAACCAGCTCGGCGATGCGCGCCAGCGTCGAATCGGCGCCCGGCCGCGCGGCGCTCGACTCGCGCGCGCCGCGCCGCAGCAACTCGCGCAGCAGCAACGCGGCCGGGCCGGCGGCATCGGCCACGTGGACCAGACGCGGCAGCGCCTCGAGCAGCGGCGCCATCGCACGGTCGCAGGCCAGGTGGCCGACGACCAGCCGGGTCGCTTCGCCGCCGCCGCCGAGGCGCAGGTGCACCGGCTCGGCCGCGCCGTTACCGTCGACCGCGTCAATGTGCAGGCTGCCGGCCTCGAACGCGGCGGCGTGCAGGTCGCTGCCGATCCGGTGCGCGTCGCCGTGCGCGAGCAGCAGCAGGTCGCCGGCGATCGCGTCGATCACCTCGCCGCCGTCACCCAGCCGGACCCGGCAGCGGCCCTCGGTCACCACGTAGACCGTCACGACGTGCTCGGCCCCGAGCCCGTGCTCGCCGAGCCCGGCCGCACCGCTCCGGCAGTCGAGGCACCACGGCGCGCTGAAGGCTGCGTTGAGGAAGCGCGCGCCATGGAAGCGCGCCGACTGGAGGACGTCCGAGAGCGGGTCCATCGGTGCGCTCAGCGAAACCATGACGTCACGCGGCGGCGCTCGAGCCGGGTGCCGGCGTCGCCCGCGGTCGGGCGGGCGAGCAGGGCGACCAGGTCGCGCGGGCTGGCCGGTGCGGCGACCGGCGCGGTGATCACGCCGCCGGTGATCACGGCGGCGGCACAGGCCGAGGCCGCAGCGGCGACGGCGCAGGAGAGGAAAGCGGGTCTCATGGCAGGACGGTCGATCGGTAAAACCAAGTCAGTTCCTTCGGACGACGGCTGGAAATCGCACCGTCGATCCGACGGTGCCGTGCTGCACTCGGGTCGTCCACCTCGGCAGCGCGTACCGGGACTGTAGGAAGCGGGTGTACCCGCCGCATGTCAGGCGGGGCACTGTCTTGTTTCAGCGGCCGGAAGCGGACACGACTTTTGTTTCGTGTGTATCAGCCGACCGGTGCCGCCTTTGAATCGCCGGCGCCCCGCTTTATCCTTGCGACCGCCGATGATTTGCCGATCGGTGGGGGCAGGGCGATCAGTATGGAATCCGGGACCGCGCATCCGAAAGCCACGCTGCTGGTCGTCGACGACGAGCCCGACGTGCGCGAGGTGCTCGAGGAGTACCTGTCGAGCCACGGTTACGGCGTCGTCGCCGCCGAGTCCGCGCGGAGCGCCCGCGAGCTCGCGGCCCAGCAGCCGATCGACCTGGCACTCGTCGACATCCACATGCCCGGCGAGGACGGCCTGAGCCTGGCCCGCCACCTGCGAGAGCGCTACCCGCGCATCGCGATCATCATGCTGACGTCGGCGGCGACGGTGGTCGACCGCATCGTCGGCCTCGAGATGGGCTCCGACGACTACGTCTCGAAGCCCTTCGACCCGCGAGAGCTGGTGGCACGTGTCCGCAGCGTGCTGCGCCGGACCTCGTCGACGCGCCGCGCCGAGATCGGCGCCCAGCGCGTGCGCATGGGCCGCTGCGTGCTCGACGTCGAGGCGCACCGGCTGGTCGACGAAAGCGGCGCCGATGTGCCGATGTCGCCGCTCGAGTTCGACCTGCTGAAGGCGCTCGCCGAGCACCCGAACCGGCCGCTCTCGCGCGAGCGCATCCTCAACCTGACGCAGCAGCGCGACTGGGACCCGTTCGACCGCAGCGTCGACCTGCGCGTGATGCGTCTGCGCAAGAAGATCGAGCCCGATCCCGAGCATCCGCGCTTCATCCGCACGGTGCGCAACGAGGGCTACATCTTCGTCCCGGGGGGCGCGTGAGCGGCTCCCGCACCGCCGTGGTGCGCCCATGAGCGAGCGCCTGCGCAACGGCTGGCTGCTGGCCCTCGCGGTGTTCGCGCTCGCGCTCGCGCTCGGCGGCTGCATGCGCGAGCCCGACAGCCCGCTGCGCATCGGCACCAACGTCTGGATCGGCAGCGAGCCGCTCTACCTCGCACGCGAGCTCGGCAAGCTCGATCCGGCGGCGGTCCAGCTGGTCGAGTACCCGTCGGCGAGTGAGGTCCTGCGCGCGTTCCGCAACCAGGCGATCGACGGCATGGTGATCAGCCTCGACGAGCTGTTCGGCCTCGCGGTCGACGGCCTGCAGCCGCGCGTGGTGCTGGTGGTCGACGTCTCGCACGGCGCCGACGTCGTCGTCGGCCGGCCCGGCATGCGCTCGATGCGCGATCTCACGGGCAAGTCGGTCGCGGTCGAGAGCGGCGCGCTCGGCGCCTTCGTGCTGAGCCGCGCGCTCGCGAAGAACGGCATGCAGCCGGGCGACGTCAAGGTCGTCCACCTCGAGTCGAACGAGCAGCCGAACGCGTTCGAGAAGGGCCGGGTCGACGGTGCCGTGACCTTCGACCCGTACCGCGCGCAGTTCCTGAAGGCCGGCGCGACGATCCTGTTCGACAGCACGCAGATCCCGGGCGAGATCGTCGACCTGGTCGCGGTGCGCCAGAGCGTCCTCGACAAGCGCCCGGAGGCGATCCAGGCGCTGCTCAACGGCTGGTTTGCGGCGATCGACTACATGCAGGGCGACCCGAAGGACGCGGCGCGCCGCATGGGCATCCGCCAGCAGACCAGCGGCGAGCAGTTCCTCGAGGCGCAGCGCAGCCTGCACGTGCCGTCGCGCGCCGAGAACCTGAAGATGCTCGGCGGCGACAAGCCCGAGCTCGCGGTGACCGGGCGGCAGTTGATGACCCTGATGCTCGAGGCCAAGCTGCTGCGCAGCCAGGTCGAGATCGAGCGCATGCTTGCGCCGGGCCCGCTGGCAGGCCTGCAGCGATGAGGCCGAACGCCCCGATCCCGGCGTCGCTGAAGCTCACCGTCCCGCTGATCCTGCTGCTGTTCGCAGCGATCCTCAGCACGGTCAACCTGCTCTACCACGTGCCCCAGGCGGAGCGCGTGGCCGAGGAGGACAGCCGCAAGCGCCTGACGCAGGAACTCTCGCGCCTGCAGAGCACCCTCGAATACCTGCTGCTGAAGGGCGACCTCGCCGCCGCGCAGCACGAGATCGAGGTCCTCGCGCACAACCACGACGTGATCGTCGCCGCGCTGACCGACGACCAGGACCGCGTCATCACCGCGACGCGGCGGGCCTGGCTGAAGCAGCCGATCGCCGAGGTCCTGCCGCAGTTCGACCTGAGCCATGCCGGCGGTGCGATCCGCGAACGCCGCGGCGGCATCTCGCTCGGCGCCGACGGCCAGTCGCTGCTTGGTTATGCCGGCATCCTGCTCGGCGGTCGGCAGGACGAGCTGCGCCCGTTCCGGACCGGCAGCCTGTTCCTGGCCTACGACCTGCAGCGCTACAAGGCCGAGGCGCGCACCCAGGTCATCCAGCAGTCGCTGCTGTGGGCCGGCTGGGTCACGGCGCTGGCGGCGGCCATGTGGCTGGTCTTCCACTTCCTGCTGACGCGGCGCACCGCGCGCCTGGTGCGCGCGGCCGAGGAATTCGCGGCCGGCAACCTCGACGTGCGCAGCCGCCTGCGCGGACCCGACGAGCTCGGCCGTCTCGGCCGTGCGTTCGACCACATGGCGCTGGTCGTCGCCGAGACGCAGACGCGCCTGCGCGACGACATCGCCGAGCGCCGTCGCACCGAGGAGGCGCTGCGCATCTCGGAGGCGAGCTACCGCGCGATCTTCGATGCCGCCGAAGACGTCATCTTCATCCACGACATCGAGACCGGCGGCATCGTCGACGTCAACCCGAAGGCCTGCAGCACCTTCGGCTACACGCGCGACGAGTTCCAGCGGCTCGACCTCGGCGCGCTCGGCTCGGGGGTGCCGCCGTACACGCGCGAAGGCGTGCTGAAGATTTTCACGCGCGCGGTGGCCGGCGAGCAGCTCCACATCGAATGGCACAGCCGCCTGAAGGACGGCACGCTGCGCTGGCACGAGGTATTCGGCAAGCGCGTGACGATCGGCGGCCGCGACCGCATCCTCTCGCTCGCGCGCGACGTCACCGATCGCAAGCTCGCCGAGGACGCGCTGGCCGCGAGCGAGGAGCAGTACCGCTCGATGTTCAACGCGTCGATCGACGGTCTCGCGCTCTGGAACGCGGCCGGCGAGCTGGTCGACACCAATCCGGCGCTGCGCCGCATGTACGGCTACGACGACGCCGAGCCGGCAGCGCCGCGCCGCGGGGGGTGGACGGGGCCGTCGTACCCGCCCGAATTCCTGAGCACCGTGCTGGCCGGCGCGTCGTTGCACGCCGAGGTGCCGGCGCGGCGCCGCGACGGCAGCTCGATCGAGCTCGAGCTGCACGGTGTGCCGATGCAGTACCAGGGCCGGCCGCACGTGCTGACGATCACGCGCGACATCACCGAGAAGAAGCGCTCGTCGGCCGAGCTGGCGCGCCAGCGCGAGTCGCTGTACCAGCGCGAGAAGCTGGCCGCGCTCGGCTCGCTGCTGGCCGGCGTCGCGCACGAGCTGAACAACCCGCTCTCGGTCGTCGTCGCGCGCGCGGTGCTGCTCGAGG
>JBDSAB010000529.1:0-6413 GCA_039922395.1 Caldimonas sp. | reverse complement strand
GCACCGTGAATCAGTGCACCTCCCTCCTCGATCGACCGGCTCCCGGAGGTCGTGCCTTCGTCGCGCGAGCCGGCCGTCGTCACCGGCGCGACCTGCACGCGATCGAGCGCTTCGCCGAGCGCGCTCGCGGCGATCTGGCGCAGCGCCGTGTGGATGCCCTGGCCGATCTCGACCTTGCCGGTGCGCACCGTCCAGCGCCGCGTTCCGGTCGCATCGATCTCGAGCGCGAGCCAGTCGGCGATGCGCGGTGCGCGCGCGAGGGTGGCCGCGAGGCCGGGCTTCAGCGCCATCTCAGCTCACGCGATGGTCGCCGGCGCGCCTTCGCGCAACGCACGCGCCGCGTCGAGGACCGCGGCCACCATGCGCTGCTGCATCCCGCAGCGGCACAGGTGGCGATCGAGCGCTTCGCGGACCTGCTGCGCCGTCGGGTCGGGAATGCGTTCGAGCAACGCTGCCGCACTCATCAGGATGCCGCTCGCGCAGTAGCCGCACTGGATCGCGGCATGGTCGACGAATGCGCGCTGCAGCGGATGCGGCGACTCAGCGGTGCCGAGCCCCTCGACCGTGCGCACGACCTTGCCCTCGACCGCCCACATCGGGGTGTCGCACGAAGGCACCGACGCGCCGTCGACGAGCACGAAGCAGGCGCCGCACGCGCCCGACCCGCAGCCGAAGCGCGTGCCGCAGGCATCGAGCTGATTGCGCAGCACATAGAGCAGGCGCGCCGCCGGGTCGACCTCGATCGACACCGCGCGGTCGTTCAGCTCGAAGGCGATCGGCATCGGACGGATCGGCGAACGCTCATTCAGCCTTGATCGACGCTCACTCGGCCTTGATGTTCGCGTCGGTGATCACCTGGGTCCACTTCGCATAGTCGTCGCGAATGAACGTCGCGAACTGCTCCGGCGTGCTGCCGAGCGGGCTGACGCCGAGGGTCGCAAAGCGTTCCTTGACCTCCGTCCGCGCGAGCACCTTCAGCACCGCGGCATTGAGGCGCGCGACGATCTCGGGCGAGGTGCCGATCGGTGCGAGCAGGCCGGTGATGTTGATGACGTCCATCTCCTTCAGCCCCGACTCGACCATCGTCGGCACCTCGGGCAGCACGCTGGCGCGGGTCGCCGACGTCACCGCGAACGCCTTCAGCTTGCCCGACTTGATGTTGGCGGTCGACGCGGCGAGCTGGTCGAACAGCAGCTGCACCTGGCCGCCCATCAGATCGCCGGCCACTGCGCCTGCGCCCTTGTAAGGAATGTGCAGCAACTTGGTGCCGGTGACCGACTGGAACAGCTCGCCGACCAGGTGGTTCGAGCTGCCGATGCCACCCGACGCCATCGTCAGGCTGCCCGGCTTGGCCTTGGCGAGCGCGACCAGCTCGCCGAGCGTGTTGGCCGGCACCGACGGATGCGCGACCAGCACGAACGGCGTCGCCGCGACCAGCGAGATCGGCGCGAAGTCGCGGATCGGGTGGTACGGGTTCTTCGGGTTCAGCGCCGGCGCGACGCTGACCGAGCTGTTCGAGCCCATCAGCAAGGTGTAGCCGTCGGCCGGCGACTTGGCGACGGCATCGGCGCCGAGCACGCCGCCGGCGCCGGTGCGGTTCTCGACCACGACGGTCTGGCCGATCGCTTCGCCGAGCCCCGGCGCGATCGTGCGCGCCGTGATGTCGACATTGCCGCCGGGCGCGAACGGCACGATCAGGCGGATCGGCTTGGCCGACGGATAAGCCTGCGACCACGCGGCCAGCGGCAGCACGGCGACGATCAATGCGGTGACGATCGATTTCATGAGGATCCTTCGAAAGAGACGTTCACGGCGACGGCGGGACGGGGGTGGATTCTGCGGCCGGCCGGCGCGCGGCGAGCGTGTCGCCGATCCAGTCGGCGATGAAGCCGACGCCGAGCGGCCGGTTGTCGACACTGCAGTGACCGGAGCCACCCTCGTTCGCGTCGAAGATCTTCAACGTGCGCGGCGCGGCCGTGAGCGCTGCGTACAGCCGGTGCGCGGCCGCGACCGGGACCACCTTGTCGTCGGCGCCGTGCACGATCAGGAACGGCATTGAGACGCGCTCGGCGACGCCTTCGAGCGAGAAGCGCTCGGCCTTCTGGATCGCGCCCTCGGGGTCGCCGAGGCAGCCCATGATCCAGGCGAAGTGGAAGGTCGATTGCGCGGTCGCCTTCGGGTCGGCCTGCTGGCGCCTCAGCACCTCGCGCTGGAACGCGGCGAGGTCCCAGTGCAGAGCCGAGAACGCGACGCCGGCCGCAAAGCGCGGCTCGAACGCGGCGACTCGCGCCGCGTAGTAGCCGCCGAAGCTGTAGCCCATCACGACGACGGCGTCCGGATCAACGTCGGCGCGCGCGCACACGAAGTCGAGCGCAGCGCTGCCCGCGACTTCGTAGTCGTGGCGCGCGTAAATCTCACGCAGCCGCAGCGACTCCCCCTGCCCCGGTCCGTCGATCGCGAGCGTGTTCCAGCCGCGCGCCGCGAATTCGAGGCCGCAGAACAGGACGCTCATCTCCTTGCAGTTGTCCATGCCGTCGAAGACGACGACGGTCGGTGCGCGATCCGGCCCCATGCCCTGATCGGCCTTCATGAACAACGCCGGCAGCGAACCGCCTTCGAACGGCACCTCGACCTTCTCGATGCGCGGATGGCGGCGCAGCAGGCCGGCCTGCTGGCAGCGGATCGCGCGCTCGCCGAGGGCCCGCTTCTCGGCGCCCGGGTGGATGAAACGCTCGGCGGTGAAGTAGTACATGCCGGCGCGCAGCCACGAATGGCCGGCGCTGCGCTCGTGGCCGAGGCGCGCCGCGGCGTCGCCCTGGGCCTCGATGTGCTCGCCCATCGCGACCCATTCGTCGCGCCACGCTTCAGGCCCGACCGCACGTGCGCGCAGGCGCGCGCACACCGTGTCGACCTCGGCCAGCGCGACCGCGTCGTACGGCGCCATGCCCTGCGTCACCAGCACCGCATTCGACCACGCGAGGTTGCCGGGAAACTGCATCTTCCAGGAGCCAACCGGCTCGCTCATCGGAGAGTCCTTCGTTCGATCGTCAGGGGAACTCACTGTAGCGACCTCGCCCTCAAAGACCCCCGAGGCGCGCGGAACAGGGTATCCGCCAGTAGGCGAAGTCGGCACGTCGGGGCTTGATCGCGCTCTCGCCTGTTGTCGAACGGACCTGCCGATGACCGACTCCGCCACCGCTGCCCCCGCCACGATCGACATGCGCCATCCGGCGTTTCGCGACGATCCGCATCCGCTCCTGCGCGCGGTTCGCGAGCGAGGCCGTGCCGAGCGCGACGTCGTCGGCATCTGGCTCGTGAGCCACCACGCCGACACCAGCGCCGGGCTGCGCAGCTCGCGCCTCAGCCGCGAGCCATGGCGCTCGCCGGTCTACCGGCAGTACCGCCCGTTCATCGCCGATTCGACGCTCGAGCGCACGACCGAGCACTGGATGCTGTTCAACGATCCGCCGAAGCACACGCGACTGCGCCGGCTGGTCAACGGCGCCTTCAAGCCACCGGTGATCGCGGCCTTGCGCGATCGCATCACCGCGCTGACCGACGAGTTGCTCGGCGCGCTGCCGCAGCAAGGCGAGTTCGAGCTGATGGCGGGCTTCGCACAGCAGCTGCCGGTGCGCGTCATCTGCGACGTGCTCGGCCTGCCGCCGGCTGACTTCGCGCAGACCAAGCTGTGGTCCGACGCGCTCGCAGTCATCGTCGAGCCAGTGGTTCGGCGCGAGCAGCGTGCCGCGGCCGGGCGCGCCGCCGAGGAGATGGTGGCCTACCTGCGTGGCCACATCGAGGAACGCCGCGCCGGCTCGCGCCGCGACGACCTGCTGAGCCTGCTCGTCGCGGCGCAGGGCGGCGAAGGGCAGCTCAGCGCCGACGAGCTGCTCGGCAACCTGATCCTGCTCTTCATCGCCGGCCACGAGACCACCACCAACCTGATCGGCAATGGGCTGCTGACCTTGTTGCGCCATCCGGCCGAGCTGGCGCGTCTGCGCGCCGACCCGGCGCTGACCGGCTCGGCAGTCGAGGAAATGCTGCGCTACGAAGGGTCGGTGACGATGGTGTCGCGGATGACGGTCGAGCCGTACACGATCGGCGACACCGTGATCCCGCCGGAGGAGGTGCTGTACTTCATGCTCGGCCCGGCCAATCGCGATCCGGCGGTGTTCGCCGATCCGGAGCGCTTCGACATCGGCCGGGTGCCGAACGCGCAGCTCGGCTTCGGCGCCGGCATCCACTTCTGCCTCGGCGCACCGCTCGCGCGTCTCGAAGGCGAGATCGCGTTCACACGCCTGCTGCAGCGCTACCCGGCGCTGCGCCTCGCTGAAGCGGCGCCGCGCTGGCGCCACCTGATCAACCTGCGCGGCCTCGAGGCGCTGCCACTGATCGCCGGCTGAGCGGCCGGCCGTCGCGCAGCCAAGCGCGATTCAGGTCGCGCCGTGCGCCTCGACGTACAGCGCGTACAGGGAGTGCGAGCTCGCCATGTAGAGGCGGTTGTTCTTCGGGCCGCCGAAGCACAGGTTGGCGCAGCGCTCGGGCAGGCGGATGTGCGCGAGCGGCTTGCCCTGCGCGCTGAACACGCGCACGCCGTCGAGGTCGTCCGACTTGCCGCGCAGCTGGAACACCTTGCGTCCCGAGAGGTCGGTCGCCTCGGCCTCGAGCGCGCCGTTGCTGCCCCAGCCGCACCAGAGGTTGCCGTCGCGGTCGACCCGGAACCCGTCGAGCGCGCCCTGGTCGGCGGCATCGATCAGCTTGACCTTGTTCGAGAGCGACATGCCGTCGGCGCCGACGTCGTAGCTCCAGATGCTGCGGTTCGGCGTGCCCTTCCACTCGACGACGTAGAGCTTCTTCTCGTCGGGCGAGAACGCGAGGCCGTTCGGGTTGACGAGGTCGGTCAGCACCGCGGCGAGCTTGCCGTCGCTCGCGATCCGGTAGACGTTGGTCGTCGCCTGGTCCGGCTTCGCGCGCGAGCCTTCCCATTCGCCGTTGATGCCGAACAGCGGATCGGTGAACCAGATGCTGTCGTCCGACTTGACGACGATGTCGTTCGGCGCGTTCAGCCTCTTGCCCTCGAAGCTGTCGGCCAGCACCGTGATCTTGCCGTCCTTCTCGGTGCGGGTGATGCGCCGCGTCACCGAGTGCTCGCAGGTCACGAGGCGGCCCTGGCGGTCGCGCGTGTTGCCGTTCGCGTAGTTGGCCTCGGAGCGGAACACCGAGAAGGTGCCGTCCTTCTCGCTGTATTTCACGATCCGGTTGTTCGGGATGTCGCTGACCAGCAGGTACCCGCCGTCCGGAAAGTAGACCGGCCCTTCGGCCCAGCGCATGCCGCTTGAGAGCTGCTCGACCGTGCTGCTGTAGATGCGGTAGCGCGCGAAGCTCGGATCGAGGATCTGCACCGCCGGATCGGGGTAGCGCTGGTTCGGCTTGAAGTCGAACGACTGGCCGACGGCGAGGCCGCCGACGGCTGTCAGGCCAGTGCCGGCTGCCATCTTCAGAAAGTCCCTCCGGGATGGGATGCGGTGCGGGTCCATGGTTGTCTCCTTGTGGTTGTTGTTCGTCGCACGCGCACGCAGCGCGTCGACGCGAGGGAACGGAACCTGAAAACAGCTGACGGCATGGACGACATCAGTCCACCGTGATCTTCTTGTCCTGGATCACCTGCGCATAGCGGCGGGTGTCGGAACCGATCAGCTGCTGGAACTGGGCCGGCGTGGTGCCCGAGGGGATCGCGCCGAGCTCGAGCAGCTTGGCCTTCACGTCGTCGGCGGCCAGCACCTCGCGCACGTCAGCCGAGATCTTTTCGATCAGCTCCTTCGGCGTCGCGGCCGGCGCGAGCAGGCCGATCCACGAGATCGAGTTGAAGCCGGGGACGACCGTCTCGGCCAGGGTCGGCACGTCGGGCAGTGCGCCGACCCGCTTGCTGCTGGTCACCGCGAGCGCGCGCAGCTTGCCCGCCTTGACGTGGCCGCTCGCCTCCAGCACCGTCATGAACGAGACCTGCACATGGCCGGCCAGCAGGTCGCTGATCGCCGGGCCGCCGCCGCGATACGGCACATGCAGGATGAAGGTGCCGGTCGCCTCCTTGAACATCTCGGCGGCGAGGTGCGGCGCGCCGCCGGCCCCCGAGCTGCTGTAGCTGAGCTTGCCCGGCTGGCTCTTCGCGAGCGCAACGAATTCCTTCGCGCTGGTCGCCGGCACCGCCGGATTGACCATCATCGCGAGCGGCAATTCCGCGACCAGCGAGATCGGCGCGAATGCGGTTGCCGGGTCGTACGGCAGCTTCTTGTACAGGCTCGGATTGATCGCCTGCGTGCCGATGTTGCCCATCAAAATCGTGTAGCCGTCCGGCTTGGCCTTCGCGACCATGTCGGCGCCGATCGAGCCGGCCGCGCCGCCCTTGTTCTCGA
>JBDSAB010000528.1:0-6069 GCA_039922395.1 Caldimonas sp. | reverse complement strand
GCGAAGACGTTCCTGACGCAGGCCCGCCAGCAGGGCTTCAAGCCGAAGGTCATCACGCTCGGCAAGGCCCTTCTCTTCCCCGGCGCGATCGAGGCGCTCGGCGACCTCGGCGACGGCCTGACGACCGAGGTGTGGTGGAGCCCGTCGCATCCGTTCGCATCGTCGCTGACCAAGCAGAGCGCGAAGGCGCTCGCTGATGCGTACGAAACCGGCGCGAAGAAACAATGGACTCAGCCGATTGGCTTCGCCCATGCGCTGTTCGAGGTTGCGGCCGATGCGCTGAAACGCAGCAAGAGCATCGCGGCCAAGGACGTGCGCGACGCCGTCGCGGCGACCAGCCTCTCGACGGTCGTCGGCCCGGTCAAATGGGGCGGCCAAGGTCCGTTCAAGAACGTCAGCAAGACGCCGCTCGTGCTCGGCCAGTGGGGCAAGGGCAGCAAGTACAAGATGGAGCTGACGATCGTCAACGACGAGGCGGCCAAGAACATCCCGACTGCCGGCACGCTCCGGCTGATGTGACGCAGGGCACGGGCACCCATCGCAAGCATGTCGTCCATGCCGTTGCTCGCGCTCGAATCGGTCAGCAAGTCGTACGGCGCGCTCAAGGTCACTGACGACATCTCGTTCGAGGTGACCGAGGGCGAGACGCTCGGCATCCTCGGCCCGAACGGCGCCGGCAAGACGACGCTTTTCAACCTGATCTCGGGCGACGTGCGCTGCGACCACGGGCGCGTCCGCTACGAAGGCCGCGACATCACCGGCCTGAAGCCGCACCAGCGCTGCCGGCTCGGCCTCGGCCGCAGCTACCAGGTGCCGCAGCCGTTCGGCCACATGACGGTGTTCGAGAACCTCGTGACCGCGGCCTGCTTCGGCGCGCGCCAGTCCGAACACGCAGCCTGGGAAACGGCCGACCAGGTGCTGCGCCAGACCGGCCTGATGCCGCATGCGAACAAGCCGGCCGGCAGCCTGACGCTGCTGAACCGCAAGCGCCTCGAGCTCGCCCGCGCACTCGCGACGAAGCCGAAGCTGTTGCTGCTCGACGAGATCGCCGGCGGCCTGACCGAGCACGAAGCCGCGGAGCTGGTCGGCGAGTTGAAGCGCATCAAGGCGGCCGGCGTCACGATGATCTGGATCGAGCACGTGGTGCACGCGCTGCTCGCCATCGCGGACCGCCTGTTCGTCATGAATTTCGGCAGCCGGCTGGCCGAAGGCGAGCCACGCGCGGTGATGGCGAATGCCGAAGTGCGGCGCGTCTACATGGGCATGGAAGCGTGAGCGGCGACGCCGAGGCGATGCCGCGATGAGCGCGCTGCTCCAAACTCAGGGTCTGACCGCGTTCTACGGCGACGCGCAGGCGCTGTTCGGCATCGACTTCGAGCTGTCGCGTGGCGAGGTCGTCGCGATCATCGGCGCCAACGGCGCGGGCAAGAGCACCTTCATGAAGGCGGTCACCGGCCAGGTGCGCGCACCGGCGGAGCAGATCCGCTTCGGCGGCGCCCCGATCGGCGGCCTGCCGCCGGCCGAGATCGTGCGACGCGGCATCGCGCTCGTGCCGGAGGGACGACGCCTCTTTCCGAGCCTGTCGGTCGAAGAGAACCTGCTGATGGGCGCTTTCGCAAAGCGCTCCGGCCCGTGGAACCTGCAGCGTCTGCATGCGCTGTTTCCGATACTCGCCGACAAGCGTGATCAGCCGGCGACATCGCTGTCGGGCGGCCAGCAGCAAATGGTCGCGATCGGCCGCGCGCTGATGAGCAACCCGAGCGTGCTGCTCTGCGACGAGCTGAGCCTCGGCCTCGCGCCGATCGTGATCCGCGAGATCTACGCCGCGTTGCCGTCGATCTGCGCCGAAGGCATGACGGTCGTCATCGTCGAACAGGACGTCGCGACGGCACGTCAGGTCTCGGAGCGCGTGTACTGCTTCCAGGAGGGCCGCGTGTCGCTGTCGGGTGCGTCGTCAGCGCTCACGCGCGAGCAGATTTCGTTGGCGTACTTCGGGGTTTGAGATGCGAACGTCTGTGATCGTTCGGGTTGCTGCTCTCGTTCCTCTGGGACTGCAGTTCGTCTTCAGCTTTCGAGCTTTTTCGAGTACCGGGATCGCTCAGCGCGCGCAGAGGTGCGGGCGGGTGGCCGGGCGTGCGCCTCTGCGGCGCCGAGGAGCGCAGGGGCTCGGGGGTTGCGCATCGCCGCAAGGCGAGGCGTCGAGCGCAGCCTGTCCGAGCACCGAGCACAGGCAGCCTGCGCAGCAGGATGCCGCCCGTGCGAGGGCGAGTTCTGCGCTCGCCCCCGGGACCCGAGCACCGCGGGGGAGCCGGCGGCGCTCTGCGCCGACCGCCGCAGCGAAGCACGGCCGGCCACCCGCGCACGGCTTTGCGCGCTCGCACATGGAGGGACACTGCGCGGTCGTTGCTCGGTCGATCGATGAATGGCCGGAACTTGCCCGCATCGCCCGCTCGGCGAACACAGCTGACAGCAACCCGACGTTCACCGCGGAGCACAGCGCGTGATCGAGATCCTGCTCCAGGGTCTTTTGCTCGGCGGCCTGTATGCCCTGTTCGCGCTCGGCCTGTCGCTGATGTTCGGTGTGATGCGCCTGACGAACACCGCGCAGGGTGACTTCATCGTGCTGGCCGGCTTCGCGGCGATTGCCGGGCTGTCGGCGCTGGCGCCGGTCCTGCCCGCCGGCCGCCTCGCACCGTTCGTGGTCGGCGCGCTGCTGCTGCCGCTGTCGTTCGGGTTCGGCTACGCATTGCAGCGCTTCGTCCTGAACGGAACGCTGGGACGCGATCCGCTGCCGTCGCTCGTGGTGACGTTCGGACTCTCGATCGTGATCCAGAACCTGCTGCTCGAGCTGTTCTCGGCCGACCCGCGCTCGATCGAGACGGCGGGCCTCAGCACCGCGAGCATCGCGTTGCCGGGCGGCCTGGCGGTCGGCGTGCTGCCGGTCGCGATCTTCGCGGTCGCGCTCGGTGCCACGGTCGGACTGCAGTGGCTGTTCGGACGCACCGCCCTCGGCCGCTCGTTCCGCGCCGTCTCCGACGACCGCGAAACCGCCGAGCTGATGGGACTCGACGCGCGCAAGGTCTATGCACTCGCGACCGCAATCGCCTTCGCGTTGATCGCGGTCGCCGGCGTGCTGCAGGCAATGCGCACCACGGTCTCGCCGAGTGACGGGCCGCTGCTGCTGCTGTTCGCCTTCGAGGCCGTGATCATCGGCGGCATGGGTTCGTTCTGGGGCACGCTGGCCGGGGCGTTGCTGCTCGGCGTCACGCAGCAGATCGGCTTCCGGCTCGACCCCGGCTGGGGCATCTGGTTCGGCCACATCGTGTTCCTCGCCGTGCTCGTGGTGCGGCCGCAGGGCCTCTTTCCGAAGACGAAAGGATGAGCGTGGACGCGGCCCTCGACACGCCCACGAATGTCCTGCCGGGCACGCGGGTGCACGTCGTGCGCAGCACGCGCGCGAGCCGTGCCGCGCTCGCGGTCGGCCTGCTGCTGGTCGTGGTGGCCGCGACCTTGCCGCTGTGGGCGCCGGCCGACCACGCGTCGAGCTGGATGCGCGACTTCGTCGAGATCGCGTGCTACTTCATCTTCGCGATGATGTGGAACCTGCTCGCCGGCTATGGCGGCATGGTGTCGATCGGCCAGCAGGCGTTCTTCGGCTTCGGCGGCTACGTGATGCTTGCACTCGGCAACTTCGGCGGCGTCAACCCGTTCGTCGCGGTGCCGCTCGGCGCGCTCGCCGCGGCCCTGATCGCGGTGCCGGTCTCGTTCGTCGCGTTCCGCCTCGCGGGTGGCTACTTCGCGATCGGCACCTGGGTCATCGCCGAGGTGTTCCGCCTCAGCGTCGCCAACATCTCGGCGGTCGGTGGCGGCTCGGGCACCAGCCTGACGGCGCTGCGCGGCATCGAGAAGGCGACGCGCGAAACGACGACGTTCTGGCTGGCCCTCGCCTGCGTCGTCGCGTCGATCGCGCTGGTCTACCTGTTCCTGCGCAGCAAGCGCGGCCTCGCGCTGCTCGCGATCCGCGACAACGAAGTCGCCGCCGAGTCGCAGGGCATCGACGTGCGCGGCATGAAGCTCGCGGTCTACGTCGTCGCCGCGTTCGGCTGCGGCCTGGCCGGCGCGCTCTACTTCGTCGGCAACCTGCGGATCAGCCCGGATGCCGCGTTCAGCGTCAACTGGAGCGCGTTCGCGATCTTCATGGTCGTGATCGGCGGTATCGGCCGCATCGAAGGGCCGATCGTCGGCGCGCTGATCTTCTGGGCACTGAACAAGTTCTTCAGCGACTACGGCACCTGGTACCTGCTCGGGCTCGGCCTGCTCGCGATCGTCGTGACGATCTTCTTCAAGCAGGGACTCTGGGGGTGGCTGCAGCAGCGGTACGGCTGGAGCCTTTTTCCGACGCAGCGCCGCCTGCAGCACCGACCACCTGACTGATTCACCTGCGCATCGCCAACGCGTCCGCTGCGCCCGATCGACCATGCCGCGTTCGCCATGCGGGTATGCGACGTGCTGGCATCGCTTGACGGGCGCGGCCGGCAAACTGCGCCTCGCCGCCGGAATGCAAGCGTCGGTGCGCACGTGGCGCGTCCCTTTCGCGCTCGAGAACGACACGCTCGCCGCACAACGGCCGGCAACCAAGGAACTGCGATGAGCCCTACAGAATCGACCCGGCCCCGCTTCGACAGCACCAATCCGGCGACCGTCGAGAGCGGACGGTCGTACGACGGCCACTCGACCGCGGACGCAGCCGCGATCGTCGAGCGCTGCGACGCCGCGTTCCGCGAATGGCGCCGGCTCGACTTCGAGGCGCGCGGCGAGCGGATGCGAAGCGCCGCCGCGGTGCTGAAGCGGCGTCGGGCCGAGCTCGCGGCGCTGATGACCGACGAGATGGGCAAGACCGTGACCGACGGCCTCGCCGAGGTCGACAAGTGCGCGAGTGCCTGCGAGCACTTCGCCGATCAGGCCGCGCAGTACCTCGCGCGCGTGCCGATCGGCATCGACGGAGCGGACGCCTTCGTCACCTTCAACCCGCTCGGCGTCGTGCTCGCGGTGATGCCGTGGAACTTTCCGTTCTGGCAGGTGTTCAGGTTCGCCGCACCGACCTTGATGGCCGGCAACGGCGCGGTCCTGAAGCACGCCAGCAACGTGCCGGGCTGCGCGCTCGCGATCGAGTCGGTGTTCCGCGACGCCGGCTTTCCTGAAGACCTGTTCCGGACGTTGCTGGTCAAGAGCGATGCGGTCGACGGCCTGATCGCACATCCGAAGGTCGCCGCCGTCACGCTGACCGGAAGCGTCGCCGCGGGCCGCAGCGTCGCGCGCACCGCCGGCGGGGTGCTGAAGAAATGCGTGCTCGAGCTCGGCGGGTCGGACGCCTACGTCGTGCTCGACGATGCCGATGTCGCCGCGGCCGCGAAGGTGTGTGCGCGCGCCCGCATGGTGAACGGCGGCCAGAGCTGCATCGCCGGCAAGCGGTTCATCGCGGTGCAGGCGGTGCGCCCGGCGTTCGAAGCTGCGCTGGTTGAAGCGATGCGGGCCTACACGATGGGTGACCCGAGGGACGAGGCGACGCGCTTCGGCCCGCTGCAGAGCGTCGCCGCGCGCGACCAGATCCATGCACAGGTCGAGGCGAGCATTCGCGCCGGCGCGCGCCTGCTGCTCGGCGGGCGCATCCCGGACCGGCCGGGCGCCTGGTACCCGGCGACGGTGCTGAGCGATGTCGCGCCCGGCCAGCCCGCGCACGACGACGAGGTGTTCGGCCCGGTCGCCGCGGTGATCGAGGCGCGCGACGAGGACGATGCGATCGAGATCGCGAACGCGAGCGAGTTCGGGCTCGGCTCGGGCGTGCTGACGCGCGACCTCGCGCGCGGCGAACGGATCGCGGCCGAGCGCCTCGAGGCCGGCCTCAGCTTCGTCAACGACAACGTGCGCTCCGACCCGCGCCTGCCGTTCGGCGGCGTCAAGCATTCGGGCTTCGGCCGCGAGTGCGCTGGCTACGGCATCCGCGAGTTCGTCAACATCAAGACGGTCCAGATCGCGCGTCCGAGCTGACTCGGCGAGGCCGAGGCGGCA